>JAAZGC010000349.1 GCA_012511425.1 Clostridiales bacterium
CGCCCCAGGCGCCGCCGCGCATAGTCTCGAACGGATCGCAGAGCAGCCGCTCGCGTATAACCGTCTCTTTTTCGTTTATCGGCACGAACACCACCCAGGAAGTGCCGCAGGAAAGCAGCAGCTGTCCCTCGCAGAGAACGCCCGGAGCAGCTCCTCTCGCCGTAGAAGGATGGTCAAACGACCCCAGCACCACCCGGCAGGAAGTCGGCAGTCCGCTGTCGGCGGCGGCAGAGGGAGTTATCTTCCCGACAGTCTCGCCGGTATAACCTATCCGCGGCAGCTGCTCTTGACGCAGGCCGACCCGCTCATACATCGACGGCAGCCATTCGGCCTTCTCCTGATCGCAGAGATAGCTCGGCGTCGCGGTCGAAGGATCGGTCGCCCACTCGCCGCAAAGGCGGTAAATTATATATTCGGTCGTCATCGCCGCCTTCGAGGCGGCTTTTATCAGCTCCGGCTTATGAGCGGCGATATACGAAAGATGCCCCGGCGGGAAAGTCGCGGATATCGGCCAGCCGCATCGGCGGTAAACTTCTTCGGGGTCGACGGCGCCGAAGGGGGATTTTTCCCCGAAAAACCGGTCGTATTCTTCCTGCGCCGGAGGGGATGTCCAGGAAAAGGCGTCGTGCATCGGCTCGCCCTTATCCGACACTAAAACCGTGTTGCCGGAAGCGGACGCGATAGCCAGCCCCTTGACATTGACCAGTTGTGTCAAAGAAAGCGAATTCAAAAGCGCGCGGATAACTCCGCAGGCGTTCTGATAGAGCTTTTCGGCGGAGTAGCCGACGTATTCGGGACCGTCTCCGAGCCGCGCCGGGTGATAGACCGTCTTTGTGCCGGCGATCGACGCAAGGCTTTCTTTATCTCCGTCACAGGAGAGCAGCACCCCCTTTATCGATGAGGTGCCGATGTCAAGACCTATGAAATATTCCATGTCCGTCTCCGATATATAATTATTTTAATTGTAATATTCATCAGCGGCTTCAAACGAAGATTCAACTCCCGCCGAACTTTCAAAGAAGCGGACGAGAGCGTTTATCGCTTTGACGCTCAGATAGTTTGACTGATTGTTCGAAGCGCCGACGCTGCCGGATTCATATTTTATATAAAGCCGGTAGCCGAAATCGTCCGGCAGGCCGTTTACAAAATACTGCTCCCCGTTATGGCTCTCAAGGTCAAGCTCCTTTATGAGTTCCGCCAGCCGCATGAGAAGTTCATCCGATGAATCAAATTCGGCGCGATAGCCGCCGTCGCCGCCGTATCTGAGGCTTTTCGACGCAGACCCCCGCCCGGCGTCAAGATAAAACGCAAATCTGCCGGGCGGAACGTCGTCGCTGCGGGAAAATGTCGAAAAATCGCACTCGAAGGAGATGAGTCGGCTCGGCTCCAATCGCGCGATTTTCCGGCTGTAATCTTTGGCCTTTCCCGGCATATCTTCGTCATTGCCGGGCTTTTTCATTTTCTTGAATATGCCGAACATATGCCCCCCTCTCGTGCGCCCCGAAAAAACAGAACTCAGCAGATTACCGCCGACTCAATTCCCAGCTCGTCAGCAAACACCGAAAGCTCCTCTGCCGACGCGCCGTAAACAAGGGCGCTGTGGTGAGTGCCGCCGGCGATGCTGTACTGCTCAAGCAGCTTGTTGACGCCGATGTTCGGGCGGAACCATCCGGCGATGGTATTTTCAAAGCCGCCGATGTTGTCGGGCAGGTCGATCATCCGCCCGCTCGCGAGAATAAGGCGGAATTTTCCCGGACCGATCGGCGCTAAATTCACAACCGTCGCCATCCCCCGGCGGAAGATGCCGTACATCGTAGTCGGCTCGAAGCAGTCGGCGTATTTGAAGCTGCGCATTACGATATGCCGCCGCTCCATAACGTTGAGATTAAGCTCGCCCATGTGCGAGAAGAAGATGTGATTTCCCGCCCAGTCGGGGCAGAACATCTCCATAAATGTGGTGTGTTTGAAGGAACGCAGCAGCGCGGCGCAAAGAGCGGCGGTGAGCATATCCCCCTCTCCGGCGTAGCCGATGCCGCGCGCCATCGCTTTTGAAGCCTCGGTAAACGGCATGGTGTCAAATCCGGGCAGCGATCCGGCGGAGAGGAAATTCATGGTAA
>JAAZGC010000048.1 GCA_012511425.1 Clostridiales bacterium
CCGAGACAGAATGACTGCTGTGCGCAGTGACCGCAGGCATCCTGTCTTACGACCGCTACTTTCGCGGTGTCTCCGGAAACGCTTTTAACGATGGCTTGCTGTGTCAAAATATATACTCCGTTCAAAAATCAAATCGTTAATCAGTTCATATATGCAGGAAAAACACCCGTGGATGCAGGTGTCTTTGTGATCGGCCGAGGATGATCGCGCCGGCGGCAATATGAAGCCGACAGTCATCAGTTTACCCTTACCGATATTTTGTAATCGCCTACCGGGTAAACGCTCTTTTTATACGAATCGGAGACGGTTATCAGAACCGGAACCGATGTTTCTCCGGAAGAACCGGAAAGGAAACTCAGATTCACCGATGCGGTAATATCCTTCGGATTGATATATCCGACGGACAGCTTTTCGCCCCTTATAGTGACATTGATGCTGTCCGAGAGCAGCTCGTAATTAAGCCCCTCCGGCGCATTGACCGAGATGTTGTTTACGACCAGCGTTTTTTCCGAGGTGTTCTTGAATACGATGCCGATGACGGCTTCTTCGGTTCCGCTGATGTTTGTAATTCCCTCCGGCATAACTATCTTCTGGATGACGGTATCGGTCGTAACCTTTGTTTCATCGATAACGCTGAGGTTCAGCTCGCTTATTCGGTCGAGATCTTCCGTTTCTCCTTTGATTGTGATGGTTTCCGGATTAATGGTCAGGTCAACCGTGTTTTTGTTGAAATAGCCGTAGCGGTAATTCACTTTCAGCGGGACCGTTTTTTTGAAATAGACCGGTATTGTAACGGTGGCGCTGGAGGGATTCATCGTAAGAGAGGGATCCCTTACGGTTTTGCCGTCCGAATCGACCAGTTCAAGAACTCCCGTGTAAGTCTGCGAATTCGAAACCTTTCCGAGCGATACCTGCAGCCGAGCTTCGGTTATGCGGGAGAGGACCGATTCGGGACCGGTTACGACGGTTTCCGTGATATCATATGTCATGTCCGAACTTCCGATTTCGCCACCGCTGTCTATCATAAAGGAATTGATATAGGCTTTGACCGGAACGGTTGTCGTTGAACGGTTGTCAAGGCGCAGCTTCATAGTCGAGACCGACTGCTCGGCGACCCAGACTCCGTCCGGCACGATGACATTGACGTTGAGGGTGTATGTGCCGGCGGTGTTAATGCCGCTTATGTCGACCCAGGCGGTTACATCCGCCGGGCTGACATTCTTAAGCTCGCTTTTGGTGCCTTCTATAGTTACATCGACGGTGCTGTTCAAAGCGCTGTATACCGAAAGCGCCGAACCTTTTCCTTCTACGGCGATGGGAATTTCATTAAATGTGCTGGTTATCACCTGAGTTCCGGTGCTTATTGCGTAAAGCCAGAGCACAAAGGCAAGCACGAGGCTGACCGCCATGAACATGATATTTGCGGCGCGGGAGCGTTTTTTAACTTTGTAATCGCCGTTTCCCTCGGCTGCTGCCTCGAAACGGTATCCCTCCGGGCTTGTCGCCGCGGCACGGAATTTATCAAACATCGGCGTCCTCCCCCTTCTCTGACATCCGGCGGTAATTTATTGCTTTTATTTCTTCTTTTCGATTTTTTCGACTGATTTTGCCGGCGCCGGCTTCTTTGCGCCGGTTTCCGTTAAAATAGCTTCGAGTTCGGTGCTGAGCGAGGCGTAATCGTAGTTTCGCTTAAGTCTGCCGCCGAGAGCAATGCTGATATTTCCGGTTTCTTCGGAAACCAC
>JAAZGC010000350.1 GCA_012511425.1 Clostridiales bacterium
AAATATCTCGCCAAGACCCGCCGTGTTGCGCCGACTTTCCATGGATATAAGGAGCTGAAAAACATTATCGATTATATTTATGTGACCAGCAACGGTTTTGAGGTAAAGGAATACCGCGTCGTTGACGAACTGTTCGACGGCGAACACCCTTCGGATCACAATCCGGTAGTTATTACGGCGGAGCTGAAGAGATAAGCGGACTTCCCTACCCGGGATTTGATATTAAAAAAGCGTTTGTCATAACGCTTTTTTGCATGATTTGCTTTTTATTTCGAGTTAATCAAACTTCCCGGAGTTATTTATCGTATTTCCTTCACCCACAGCAGCCTCGAGCTTCTCGGATTTTCGAAGTTCAGCGTAAAGCCTTGCTCTGCCATTTCACGATCGGTGATGCGGAGAATCTCGCCGCTGTCTTCGTCCGTCAGCTCGCAGACGGCGTCTTCCTTTATATAAGGCAGCGTCACCGAAAGCGCCGATTCCTTGCACTTTTCATGACGGAAGGCAAGCAGGACGCCTTTACCCTTTTCCTTATCAAAGAAACTTATGCGGCAAAGCAGCTTGTTTCGCCATCGGTATGCCGGCGGGTCAGAACATGGAAATCGCAAAGCAGGCAGGGAGAAAGGCGCTTCCGTTCCTTAAGGCCGGTTCGATAAAAAGACGCTTTTATTCGGCTTCTCCGTTTCTTGTCTTTATCGAACCGGCGGATTTTTTATTCTCCGGCGGAGAATCATCCGGCGCTGTCGGCGGGGCATTTTTGATGTCAACGCCGCAGCTGCCCCTCCTGTATGAAAAAAATCCCCAAAAAACCATAAAGGCCGAAACGGCAAACGCGGCAACGGCTATTCCCAATTGATCGAGAAAAGCAAAAGCCGACAGAAACGATATCGCCGCCATTATCCAATGCATCACATAGCACCTGCATCTTTTTTTCATCGTCTGCCTCCCTCTCACTCATATATTTTCCATGCAATAAATCAATACGAATTGGTCTCGGCCATCTCCCATGCTTTTACCGAAACAAATCCGGCGTTGTCTGCGGCGGCGGAAACGGATGTCGCTTTAGCCGGATTTGTGGGATAAACTCTGCGGCAGATTGCCTGGCGTTCGTTTGCGTATACTTCGACCACCGATTTGTCGACGAATATATCAAGCGACAGTTTTTCGCCCTCTTTAAGCGCGAACGGGGCCGATTCCTTAACTTTTCTTCCGGCAAAGCCGCTTTCTGACGCATCCATGACAAGCGCTTTTTCGTCGGCATCGTAATATATCAGCGTTTTTTCACCGTTTTCGTCGTCTTCCCTGACCGCAAATCCCGCTTTGCCGGCTTTTACTTCGATTTCCGCTTTTATCCTGAAAGATTCGCCGTTTTTGAGATCGATTTTCTTTGTTCCGGAAATTTCGCCGATATCAAATGATTGGCCGTTAATCTGCAGCCGATCGAGTTCGGACGCGGGGGCCATACGAAGCTCGCCATCTTTGACCCATAAGCAGCGCGGGAATGAGTAAACGCCCGTCCAGCCGAATTTATTGAAATCGTCGTCGATATTGTCGAGCAGCCAATACCAGCAGATATGGCGATTGCGAT
>JAAZGC010000049.1 GCA_012511425.1 Clostridiales bacterium
ATAGTTTCGTCGAAGACGAAACTATACCTCAGAGAAAACATAAACAAAGACTCGACTTTGGTACGGAGACGTTTTGCGGACAAAATGTCCGCAAAACTCTCGAATAACCCGCTTCGCGGGTTATTCAATTAACCTACATTTGCATACACTTCCGTCATCTTTTCGATTTCTTTCAATATCTTGCTCTCGTTTTTCGCAAAGTAGGAGGCGAAATCGGTGCTGTTCTTCCAGAGAAGATCGGTGACGCCGTTTTCGAGAATATCCAGCGCTACCGGCAGATAATAGGAAAGCGAACCGAAGATGATATCAAGCATCTTTGACGACTCGTTGTCGCGGGCGATCTTTGTGGTGAGCATTATGTCATAGAATGCGGGCGGAATGACCAGCATCGATTCATATGCCAGCGCTTCCGTAACGATGCCGGTGCGTTCAAGATCCGGGGAAGTCACCGGAACGATCATGAAATACGGGTTGCCGCCGAGGTGATAGTATTCTTCCTGTTCCTCGTTGTATTTCGGGCTGGGAATTATGCCGAAATCGGTGTCCATCGTCCGCAGCTTCTGGATATTGCCCATCGTCTCGTTGTAGAAAAGGGTCTGGTCGTTTTTGAAGAAATCAACGCCTCCGTTGTTTCCCGCAACTCCGCCGGGATGCTTGAAGCCGTCGAGAGCATAAAGCCGGGCAACGGCATCAAGCCTTTCGAGGTGATAGCTTTGATTCAGATCGAAATACGGCATATCATTCTCGTCTTTAGAGAGCGATGTATGCGATCCGACCGCATAAAGGAGCGTCTGACCGCCGATTCCGTACCATGAAGTGTAGCCGTAGCGGTCGGCGTCTGTCCACTGGCCGTCGCCGTCAAGGTCCTGTGCGACGGCAGCACCCAATTCCCCCATTTTTTCGAGAACCCATTTATTATCGGCGACAAGCTGATACGGGTCTTCGAGCTCAAAGTTCTGACGCAGGGTTTTGTTGAAGTAAAGGCCTCTGACGCCGTCGAAATGCGTCGTGTCGAACTGCGATATGGCGTAGTAGACCTTGTTACCTATCGAGGTGTATTTGTGGGCGTTCTGTATCCACCACGGCTTTTCAATGTCGATATACGGAATTGCTGCATAATCGGTCGCAGCGCCGCTCTGGACGCATGAGATTGCATCCGCCATGGTCATCAGAGCTATATCAAAGCTGTTGTCTCCCGCCGCAATCGATTTTTTGACATTGGCGGCGACGCTTGTGGTCGAAATTTCGCTTATCTTGACTCCGTATTTCTCGGAGACTGCCAGATTGCGGGCGTAAATGGCGTCGTTTACCGCTTCGCCGTTCTGCTCCTCTGCCGTTACGACGAAGATTGTCATCCAGGTCGAAGTGTTGCCGTTGAGGAATCTGAAATCATATCCGTCGAAGTCGGATTCAGGCAGTTCGGGTTTCAGCTCCGTTACCGTCTCGGCGCCGGGGTCTGACGGAACATCGGCTTGTGTAGTATCAGTTCCTGTTTTGGGGGAGTCGCCGCACGAAACCACAGCTGACATAAGCAGTACCGCCGCCAGGAATGCTGCGATGAATTTTAAGCATTTGGCCATATATTACCTCTTTGGTTTATATAAATTTGTATACAATGATTATATCACTAATGACAGGTATTGTCAATAAAGCTATTTTAATTTTTACCGAAACAGTATAAAAATTCAGACAGAACCCGGTATGAAAATGAATCTGACCGACATAACCACAATAAAATCGCTGCTCGAAACGGCGGACACCGGCTTTAAAAAGAGCCTGGGACAGAACTTTCTGATAAACCCCGCCGTGCCGAAAAAAATAGCCGCCTCCCTTAAAAGAGACGGCGAAAATCCGCCGAACGTCCTCGAGATAGGTCCCGGCATCGGCACTCTGACGGTCGAATTATCCGCCGTCGCAGGCCGCGTCGCCGCCGTAGAGATAGACGGGACGCTTATGCCGATACTCGAAAAAACGCTTGCCGGCTGCCCGAATGTAAAAGTTATAAACGCCGATATCCTGAAAACCGACATCGGTAAGCTTGCACAAGAGGAGTTCGGCGGCGGGGAATTTTCGGTTTGCGCAAACCTGCCCTATTACATCACCTCTCCGATACTTATGTATCTTCTGGAGGGCGATGCAAAGCCGCGGGAGATCATAATAATGGTGCAGAAAGAAGTCGCGCAGCGGCTCTGCTCATCTCCCGGCAGCGCGGAATACGGCGCGCTTACGGCGGCGGCGGCCTGGTTCGGCGAATGCGAGCGGCTGTTTGCGGTGTCGGCAGGGAATTTCCTGCCCAAACCGAAAGTCGATTCGGAAGTGATAAGGATAACACCGTTCAAATCGCCGCCTTTCAAAGTATCGAGCGGCGGGACGCTGCGCCGGGTTATCCGCGGCGCCTTCGCCCGACGCCGAAAGACGCTTGTGAATTCAATTACGGCAGAATTTCCGAACATTGAAAAGGAGCGGTTTGTAAAGATACTCTCGGCAATGGGACTGCCGGCAGATATCCGCGGAGAGCGGTTGTCGGTCGAACGGTTTGCCGAAATGACGCTGTATATCGACGGAGAAATCCCGCTCTGACGGGCATTTCGCAAGGCTTTGCAGATAAATTCCGGGCGTCTCCCGAAAGAGACGCCCGTTTTTGGTTATAATCGGTTTTCAGTCGTTGCTTCGGATGAGTATAAATTCGGAGCCGAATCCCGATTCGATGCGGCAGAGAATGCCGTCCCGCATTATTTCCTGTCCGGTGAATCGGAGCCGGTCGCCGGTCGACTCGTATGTGACGGAATAGCTGCGGTTCGTTTTGATGAAATGCGGCCGGATCACCGTCGGCTTTTCCGGCGGAACGTCCGAGTTTTCGAATACCGCCAGAAGTCCGCGCCCTCCGTCGGGCGAAGCGAATTCAAATACAGTTTCCTCTCCCGGCTTGCCCGGCTGCATCACCGGCTGAAACGGCGTATGGTGCCACATCAGGCAGTTTTCCAGCATCGGGCGGATAAAGCTCTTGTAAAGCTCCAGCTTATCCTTTATCGTATCTTTAAGATATGAATTCAGCTGCTTTTCCGTCGGAGCTATCCCCCGGAGTATCGGCCTGCCGAGCAGGGCGGCGCGGAGCTGGGTTTCGATATCGGTGTCGGTCGAAAGATCCTGCGCTTCGGTGCCGAAGGTATACAGCAGTATGTGCGGAGGCAGCGCCATCGTAAGTCCGCCGTAGATGCGGGTGGTGCGCGGCCGCCGCTGCCAGTCGGTGAATTCGGTGTTATGGAAGAGGGACAGGGTCATCAGGTCGAGCCGCCCGCCCCCGCCGGCGCAGTTCTGCAGCTCAAGCGCCGGATATCTCCGCCGCACCTTGCGCATCATTCGCGCGAAAGCCTCGTAATAGCGCCAGCCGGTGTTTTCGATATATCCGTCCCGGGCGCGGCTCATCGAATGGCCGATATCGTTGTTGTGGTCAATCCGGAACATATCGATCTTGTAATCATCGACGATCCGGCAGATCTCCGAAGTGCAGTGGTCTTCGCAGTCGGGAATCGAAAGGTCGAGACAGCGCCCGACGATCCATTCCGGGTGTCTTGCTTTAAGCGAGGAAGCGGAACCCGCCGCCTCGATTTCGCACCAGAGCCCGAAGCGCATGCGTTTGTCATGGGCGTATTTGCTTATCGATTTTATCCCTTTTTCGAGCCACGGACCCGGCACCCAGTCGCCGGCGTTGTTCCACCAGGCGTTCCGCTCGTTTTTGCCGAACCATCCGGCATCGAAGACATACATCTCGACGCCCATAGAGGCGGCAATGTCGATGTCGCGGCGGATGTTTTCATCGTTTTCGCGGTCGCAGAGATATCCGCGGTGGTTGGCTTCGATCTCGCAGGCGCGGACTCCGGAGGGCAGCTTCGGCAGCACCGATGAGCGGATGTGCTCATGTGTCAGCTGAACGATCCTGTCAAACGGTTCACGCAGAAGCGCCGTATGAACGGCGGGAGTGATTGCTTTTTCGCCGGGCGAAAGGAC
>JAAZGC010000050.1 GCA_012511425.1 Clostridiales bacterium
GCTATATACGACCGGAACATGACCCAGCTTGCGGCTAACGTAACCGTATGGCGAGTCTTCATCTCCCCGTATTTTTTCACGGATGACGCTCAAAAGCTGCTGATTTGCGAGGGATTGTCAAAAATACTCGGCGTAGAATACGGCATGATCCTTGAAAAAGCCAATAAAAGCGAGAGAAAAGACGAAACGGTAAAAAAAGAAGCCACCGACGAGGAAGCTGAAAAGGTACGTGAGTTTATAAACGACAACGGTCTCACAAGGCAGGTTAACCTCGAGCGCTCGTATAAGCGTTATTATCCCTACGGCACAATGGCTTCTCAGGTAATAGGAGTTTGCGGAACCGACGGGGGCCTCGGAGGGCTTGAACTTTATTACAATACCGAGCTTACCGGTACCGCCGGCCGATATATAACCGCACGCAGCGCTCAGGGAGTGCGTATTCCTTCCGATTATACCTCATATGTCGAAGCCGAAAACGGTTACAACCTGATAACAACCATCGACGTCAAGATTCAGGATGTACTCGAAAAACAGCTGAAATCGGCTTATGAAGAATCAAAACCGAACAACCGCGTTTCCGGGATCGTTATGGATGTCAATACCGGCGCAGTGCTTGGTATGGGTACCTACCCTAATTACGACCTCAACGATCCGTTCACCCTTGATCCGGACAGCCAAAAAAAGCTTGATGAAACCGGTCTTGATCCGTCTTCGGACGAATACAAGGAACTTTACTGGAAGCTTTTATACTCTCTCTGGAAAAACAAAAACGTAACCGAAGTTTATGAGCCCGGTTCGACGATGAAAGTCATCACTACGGCGATGGCGCTCCAGGAAAAGGCGATCGATATCAACGAAAACTTCACCTGCAACGGATATTATTACGTAAAAGGCTACGATCAGCCGATAGCCTGCCATTATAAATACGGTCACGGCACCATGCCCTTCACATATATGCTCCAGCAGTCCTGCAATCCTACCATGATGCAGATCGCCCTGAGACTGGGAAAGGCTAGATTTTATAACTATTTTGAAGCTTTCGGTTATACCGAAAAAACCGGAATCGATCTGCCCGGCGAGGCAAACACGATATATCACAGCTATAACGGCTTCAATCAGGTCGAGCTTGCGGTTTATTCCTTCGGTCAGACGTTCAAAGTATCTCCTATAACGCACCTGACTGCAATCTGCGCCGTTGCAAACGGCGGTAATCTTGTAACGCCGCACCTGATCGATAAACTGGTTGATGACGACGGCAATGTCGTCCGGGAATTCGGAACTCAGGTAAAGCGCAGCGTCGTTTCTCCCGAGGTCTGTAAAACCATCTCACAGATTCTGGAGGAAGGCGTTTCCGGCAACGGAGGCGCAAAGAATACTTATGTCGCCGGTTATAAGATCGCCGCAAAAACCGGCACTTCGCAGATCAGAGACGTTCTTGACGCAAAAGGCGACTCTATCTATTATGTAGGTTCAACCACCGCATATGCTCCCTCGGACGATCCCAAAGTCGCAGTGCTGCTGATCGTCGACGAGCCGACTCAGTCAACTATTTACGGCGGTTATATTGCCGCCCCATATGTCGCAAAGATAATGGAGGGAGTTCTCCCGCTGCTCGGTATCGAGCGCAGCTACTCGGAAAAAGAGCTTGCCAGACTTAGTATTCGGGTATCGAATTATAAAAGCTGGCCGCTCAGAGATGCTTTGAAATCCTGCCGCAATTTAGGCATTGATTATGAAATAATAGGCGGAACGGCCGCTGACGGCTATCTCGTCGTAAACAATCAGATACCTGCCGCCGGCAGCTACCTGCGCAAAGATACGGGGAAACTCGTGTTTTATGTCGGTGATGCGTCCATGGATACCTACATAACGGTGCCGAGTGCGATAGGACTTACTTCCGCCTCCGCAAATTCGGTTATTACCAATGCCGGGTTCAATTTCGCCATCGACGGCACACAGGAATATGATATCGGCGATTCCGCGGTCGTTGTAGCCCAATATCCGGCAGCGGGAGAAGAAGCGCTTTACGGCTCTCTCATCACCGTAAAAATGCGTTATCTCGACGGCAATATAAACTAAAAATATGATAAATTAAGGACAATACATGGAATCACCCAAAACCGTCCCCCAGTCAAAAAGCCGTATGCTTGCAAAGCTTTACCGGGACATATCGGCCTGTGAGATTGCCCGTATATGCGGCAGCAGACTGACGGGAGATGATACGATTATATCCTCTGTGTCGACAGATTCGAGAGACTCACAGCCGGGAATGCTGTTTGTCGCCATACATGGAGAAAGACTTGACGGAAATCAGTTTGTCCCGAGCGCGTTTGAAAACGGTGCCGCCGCGGCTCTGGTGTCGGATCTTCCGAGTGCAGCCAAGGGGAGCTATATTCAGGTCGAAGACACAACCGCAGCCCTCGGCAAAATCGCCCGTCAGATAAAAAGAGAAATAAATCCTTTCACGATAGCCGTTACCGGTTCGGTCGGAAAGACAACGACAAAAGAATACCTGACCTCGGTAATGAGCCAAAAATTTAAAACTCATAAAACCGAAGGCAACTTCAACAACGAGATCGGACTTCCCACCGTTCTCCTGAAGCTCAGACAAGACGACGAAGCTATGGTTATCGAATGCGGCATGTCCGCTGTGGGCGAGATCTCAAAACTGAGCCGTATAGCCGAGCCGGATATGGCGGTGATTACGAATATAGGAACCTCTCATATCGGTCTTCTGGGTTCAAGGGAGAATATAGCGAAAGCGAAGCTGGAGATCCGCGACGGTCTTGCACCGGACGGAAAACTGATTCTTAACGGCAGCGAACCGCTGCTTGCCGGAATTGACGGCGCATACTATGTTTCCTCCCGAGAAGACGACGCGGATGCTTTCC
>JAAZGC010000051.1 GCA_012511425.1 Clostridiales bacterium
ATACTCAGCGTTTGATGAATATGGCTTGTCTCCGATGTATCCTCAGATTTTCATACCGCCGTTTATAAACACCACCGAAGCCGAATATGGCAATTCACCATATGGGGCTAAATATCGCCTTGTCACCGGTTACATGCCGAAAACATTGATGCTCTCTTCCAACGCATACGAACTCGGAGTGATGCGGCTGCTCGGTTTATTCGGAGCTGATGACAAAACGGCAGAGCGAATGAACAGGGAAGTATACGAACGACTTGAAAAAGGCATTCTGCGCAATCTTTTGGCAAGAGGCGCCAAAAATGAACACTATCTGCTCGCTGTTGCGGTATTGAGATATCTGAATACATCAACAACAAATACGGCAACTTTAAAATCTTTGCTGAATCTGATCGAATACTCCGAAGAATCAAAAAGCTTTTCAGATAGCGAAGTTTTGTTTAAATATCTCGCATATTCAGAAATTCCGTCCGAAATAATCAAAGAGACACTGATCGGATACCAAAGTGACATACTGAAACGCCTTGATACCGTATCAGAAATCGATCCGCTTACCCCAAGGATCTTAAACTCATGTCTTGATATAATAAACGGTATCAAATGACACCTGACCCTTTTATTATATATGCAGCCTTAATTTCAATCATATCAGCAGCTTTGACTGTTTACGACAAAACGGCTGCAAGATCAGGAAAAAGAAGAATTCCGGAAAGCGTCTTTATATTATTAGCTGTAATGGGAGGCGGAACGGCTGAATACCTGACCATGCTGATTATGCGCCACAAGACAAAGCATCTGAAATTCATGTTCTTACTGCCGATTATTATACTGATTCATATTCTTTTACTTATATTTGCGTATAGCAGCGAAAATATTACTTTCTGAGTTATCCGTTTTTCGTAAAAAAATAAAAATACTCGCCAATGAGATTTCATTGACGAGCTTAAGTGGTGACCCGTAGCGGAATCGAACCGCTGTTACAGCCGTGAAAGGGCCGTGTCTTAACCGCTTGACCAACGGGCCTCTGGTAGCGAAAGTCGGATTTGAACCAACGACAAACCGGGTATGAACCGGTTGCTCTAGCCAACTGAGCTATTTCGCCGTATGCCGTTTTTTCGACGGCTTAGATATTATACCATATAAGCCGGTTTTTGTCAAGAGGAAAAAAGATTTTTTTATACTGCAGACATAAATGTTATAATCAGCAGCATATCACATATTATTCAAAAGTAACCGCAATGTGCAGAGAGAATATCGGCATAATTAACACTATCAGCTTGACAAATCTTCGAAATTGGGGTATAATTTAAATTCAAACAGCAGTGTTTCAATTCTGCGGCTGTATTGTGGAGATAATTATGATTGATTATAATGCGGAAATCACGGCTGAAAATCTTCCCCGGATGTTCGGCTGCATGGTTTTCAATGACGATGTAATGCGCGAAAAGCTGCCGCGGGATATTTATAAATCGCTGCATAAGACTATAGAAGACGGCCGTGATCTGGATATAACCGTTGCAAATGTTGTCGCTAACGCCATGAGAGACTGGGCGATCGAGCATGGTGCGACACACTTTACACATTGGTTTCAGCCGATGACCGGTATTACCGCGGAAAAGCACGAAAGCTTTATTTCTCCATACGGCAACGGAAAAATCATCATGGAATTTTCCGGCAAGGAGCTTATCCGCGGCGAACCTGACGCTTCTTCGTTCCCTTCCGGCGGTCTTCGTGCAACCTTTGAAGCCAGAGGATATACATCCTGGGATCCCACCTCATATGCCTTTATCAAAGACGATTCGCTATGCATTCCGACTGCTTTCTGCTCTTTCGGCGGAGAAGTGCTTGACAAGAAGACACCGCTGCTTCGTTCGATGGATGTTATCAGTGCTGCGGCAACAAGGATATGTCAGATCTTCGGCTACAGGGATGTGACCCGCGTTGTTCCGACTGCCGGCGCCGAGCAGGAATATTTTCTCATCGACCGCTCACTTTACGAAAAACGGCTTGATCTCAAGCTTTGCGGCCGAACTCTTTTTGGTGCAAGACCGCCGAAAGGACAGGAACTGGAAGATCATTATTATGGCGCAATCCGTCCAAGGGTTATCGAATTCATGCAAGATCTCAACCGTGAGCTCTGGAAACTCGGTATCTACGCAAAGACAGAGCATAACGAATCGGCTCCCGCTCAGCACGAACTTGCACCTATATACGGTATTGTCAACGCCGCAACCGATCACAACCAGCTGACGATGGAATTTCTCAAAAAGGTTGCCGAGCGTCACAATATGGCGTGTTTGTTATCCGAAAAGCCGTTTGCCGGCATTAACGGCAGCGGTAAGCACAACAACTGGTCTTTATCAACAAATACTGGTATAAATCTTTTTGATCCGGGCACCGATCCTTCTTCAAACAAGCTTTTCCTCATTTTTGTTGCAGCCGTGATAGAAGCGGTTGACGAACATCAGGATCTGCTCCGGATTTCGGTGGCTTCCGCAGGAAATGACCACAGACTCGGCAGCAACGAAGCTCCGCCGTCTATAATTTCGATATTTCTAGGTGAAGAGATCACCGAGATCCTTGAATGTATAGCCGACGGGCGTCCGTATAATCATTTAAACGTCGGTAAAATGGACACCGGAGTCAGAACGCTTCCCGAAGTTAAAAAGGATACCTCCGACCGCAACCGAACATCTCCTTTCGCTTTTACCGGCAATAAATTTGAATTTCGTATGCTCGGTTCGTCGAATTCTATTTCCGGCTCGAATACAATACTTAACACCATAGTTGCGGATGTATTGGAAAAATTTGCCGAAAGGCTTGAAAAAGCCGATAATGCAGAAGAAGAGTTTTACTCATTAATCCGCGATGCTTACAGAGAACACTCCAGAATAATATTTAACGGCAACAACTATTCGGCGGAATGGGTCGAAGAAGCCGAGCGAAGGGGTCTTTTAAATCTAAGGGCAACTCCGGATGCTTTGCCCCTGATAATGAACGAGGAGAATATCCGGTTATTTACGAGGCATCGCATCTATACCGAACGGGAGCTCAAAGCGCGCTACGAGATACTGGTCGAAAACTACATCAAGGTGGTAAATATCGAAGCGCTGACCATGCTCGATATATCAAACCGTCAGCTTATTCCCTCGGCAATGAGGTATACAACCGAAGCGGCCTGCGGCGCGGCACAAAGAAAGGCAGCAGGGATTTCCGGTATAAACGACAGCTCGGCAGTTTTGGCAAAAAGCTTAGCCGCACTCAGCGACGGACTATACGAAAAGACGCTCGCGCTTGACCGCACCGTAAACGGCGCAAAGATGATTAAAAACCCGATAGAATGCGCCGAATATTACCGTAAAAGCGTTCTCCCCGCAATGGATGCACTCAGAAAATCCGCCGATGAACTCGAACTGTTAGTTCCGCGTGACATCTGGCCGCTGCCGAGTTATTCGGAGCTGCTGTTCAGTATTTAATAACAAAAAACGAGGTGTTATGCCTCGTTTTCTGTTTTGCCGATACGCTCATATCCGCGATCTATCGTAATCACCGGATTATATTCTTCAGAAATCTTTTTGATTTCTTCGGTAATAAGCTGCTTGATTTCAATATCTGTTATTTCTAAGTCGATTGGAATATCGATATCAAAAATCAGATTGCTGTGCTCGGAACCGAGAACAACCCTAAAGTCGTGCATGTCGATCTTCGGATTTATATCGCGGACGATTGATGTTACTTTTGTTCTTAGCTTGTTTACCTTCGGATCATCGTAATTTACCGGATCAAGATGTGCGACAAGCTGAATTCCTTTTTCGATAAAATCATTTTCTATATTATCCAAAAGCTCATGGCTTTCAAGCACCGGCTTGTTTTGTGAAACTTCGACATGAACCGAAGCATAAGTCCTTCCGCTGCCATAGCTGTGAATAACAAGATCGTGCATCCCTAAAACGCCGTCATATGCCATTATCTCATCGGCGATTTCTTTTACATATGCGGGGTCGGGTTCAGTGCCAAGCAGCGGATCGGTTGTTTCCTTGATCAGTTTTATACCGGAAATAAAGATTAATACGGCGACTGCTGCACCAAGCCAGCCGTCAATGTTGAAGCCGGTTAATTTGCTTATGAGAGCGCCTGTAATGACAACTCCGGTGGATAACACGTCAGATATGCTGTCCGCCGCAGCTGCTTCAAGTGAAACCGAATCAATCTTTTTCCCTGTTTTTTTATAGAACAAAGCAAGCAGCAGCTTCATAATCACCGAAGCGGCAAGTATTATAAAAGTAAGAACGGTATATGCCGATTCACTGGGTTTGATAATAGTTTTTATCGATGACTTGAAAAGCTCGACTCCAAGCAAAACAATAATAAAAGATACGATAAGCCCGGAAATATATTCAATTCGCGCATGACCGAACGGGTGCTCGCGGTCAGCGCGTTTTTCTGATATCTTGAAGCTTAGTGCAGTAATGATAGACGAGCCGGCATCGGAAAGATTGTTAACGGAATCAGCTATTATGGCAACTGAGCCGGAGAGAAGTCCGGCAAGCAGTTTTATTCCGAAAAGCAGCAGATTGACGCTTATCCCGACAATGCCGGAGAGAGTTCCGAGTCTGGCGCGTTCCCCGGCAGATATTTTATTTTCTTGTGTCAATTTTAAATACTATTCCTCTAAAAGACTGTGTAAACCGGAAGATGAAGTTTCAAGTCCGGCAATGGCAAGATGACTGACATCACCTAAACCCACTAGACGCATATGGCATTGATCAACGAAAGGCGGGTATACTTCGGTATAGAATGTGGTAACCGAAGAACAGGGAAGGAACAGCGTCTGCCAGATGAAAGGCAGCGCTCCGCCTGTTATTCTAGATATCAGGGCGTTCCCGAGACCGAGATGACAGAAGAGCGCTATTACGGCGGTTCTGTCTGCGTCGGGTGAAATATCGTAGATCTGACCGCTGCGCCTGTAGCCCCATTTTTCAATCAGGTTGTTCCAGCCGGTGTAGATTTCCTTCATTTTTTTCTGAACCGCGCCGTCTGTATATAATGGATTTTCAGCCCATGATTTCGGATCGTAAAAATCCGGCTGTTTTGTCCAATAACGAGGCTGCATATTCCAGGGGCACCGGCTCGGTTCGGCGTCTACTCCCATTTCTATATACGGCGGTTGCACCGAAACGGGGATTTCGGAAAGCCAGTCGAGAGTTTCGATTTCAAGTCCGTGCGCTTTTGCGGTTGGTTCGGCGGTTCTTTGAGCTCTGCCGAGAGGTGAAGCGTAAATATAGTCGATACGTCTTTGTCCGAGCCAATTTCCCAAAGCTTCAGCCTCTTTAAAGCCGCGGGGAGTAAGTGAATCGAGCTTATAATCGGGATCGC
>JAAZGC010000052.1 GCA_012511425.1 Clostridiales bacterium
AACGGCGACACACAAAAGAGTGCCTAAAAGAATGCACAAAAGTCGCTGATAATTTTTCATTTCGTCTACCATGCCTTTGTTTTTTTGGGATGCCGGATATGCCATACAATATTATAACATATTATGTGGAAAATGTCAATACCGATTTAAACGAATAATAAGAAATGCATTAAAACCGCACAATAAATCGAAGCTGAAATAAATCCGACAAACCGGCATTGATTCCGGCGCGTCAGTTTTTCCGCAAAAGCAGAAGCACATCCTTTTCGAGAGCGCCCAGAAGAACCGCCGATTCTATCTGACTTACAAGATAAGGCGCGTAGGGTATAAGCGGTTTTATAAGCTCCGAAGGAAGTTCTCCGTCAAGTATCCGGGCGAAAATTGCGACAATCGAGTTGTTTTGCAGCATCGGAACAATCGCCTCCAAAAGCCCGATATCAAGCTTAAGCGGCTTCTCATCGGCTTTTTCGGGATGAGCGCTTATGTATTCGGCGAAGGAAACAACCGCTGAAAGGTCGATATCCTGCTCTTTAAGGGCATCGACCACTTTGATAAGCGAATTAAGATCCTGAGTCATTTTTAACCTCCGTTTCCGGTTGAATATTCTTACAATACAATTATATATTAGATGCTGTTAAAAGTCAAGAAAAAAACAAAAAAATCGGAACAAGCCGGGGAAGCTTATTCCGATCGCCATATATAAAGAGGGGGTTTGGGGGGTATACAGACATAAGCTGTTGCTTTTGTCTGCAGTATTATTATAACACTTTTTTTGGCAGATTGCAATAGAGAAGCGGTGCGTTTTTGTAAATTATGTATTAATGGGCGTGAAATAAGCGTCACACAATGTTAATTTAAACACAAACCGTGAATAGTTTTGTAGTTATCGAACGAATTCTTTTCGGACGAATCAAAACGAATTTGTCCGAATTCAAATATTGTACAATATTAACAATATATTTTTAACTCAAAGTGTGATATAATTCTATCTGATATATTATAAGGTTTTAACCATAAAGACTGAAGGGAATCATTTGTTTCGCTTATTCAAAAGAAATTCCGAAGACGGGAAAGCCGCGATTAATTTAAGCGCCGCACAGATATTGGTCATCGGATTTTTTCTGGTTATATTCATCGGCGGCACCTTGCTCACTCTTCCGGCGGCTTCTTCAAACGGCATCAGGCGCGGACCTGAGACCGCATATTTCACCGCCGTCAGCTGCACCTGCGTTACCGGACTTGCAATTGTCGACACGGGAACCTCGTGGTCTCTGTTCGGTCACATTGTAATGCTTATAATGATCCAGACCGGCGGCCTCGGATTTATGACGATGGCGACGATGCTGTCGCTGCTTGCCCGAAGATCGCTTTCTCCGAAAGAACGGCTTGTCGCGGCGGAATCGCTCAGCTTCTCGACTCATGAGAACACCCCGGCGCTTGTCAAGAGAGTTTTTATCGCAACGGGAGTTGTCGAAGGCACAGGCGCCCTGATTCTGATGACGAGATTCATCCCGATGTACGGACTCAGGGGCATCTGGCTCGGAGTTTTCCATTCGGTTTCTGCTTTCTGCAACGCCGGCTTTGATATTATGGGGACTTATCTTCCTCCCGGAACATCGATTATAGGTCTTTGCTCCGACCCGGTCATAAGTTCGACGCTGATGCTGCTGATCGCGATCGGCGGCATCGGATTTGCGGTATGGTGGGATGTTCTCGATTTGATCTTCAAAAAGAAACCGCTTTCCGTTTATTCCTCTCTCGTTCTGAAATTCACCGCGGTTCTTGTATTCGGCGGAGGGGCGCTGATCCTCTTTTTCGAGTGGGGCAATACCGCTACCATGGCGAATATGCCGCTCTGGGAGAAGATCACAGCTTCGCTTTTCCAGTCGGTAACAACGAGGACGGCCGGTTTCATGACGGTTGACAACACGCTGCTGACC
>JAAZGC010000351.1 GCA_012511425.1 Clostridiales bacterium
AGCGCGGCGGAATGCAGCTGCAGATAACCTGCGTCTCCCGCGAGGAGATACTCGACGCCATCGCGCATCCGGAAAAGCACGAAAATCTGATAGTCCGCATCGGCGGCTATTCGGAATATTTCAACCGCCTCTCCCCGGGGCTTCAGCAGACGGTGCTTGCGCGGACGGAATACTGATTTTAAAGTTATAAATATAAAACCGACGGAGCCTGACATGAGCATACGATTTTACCCGGTCGCAAAACCGGCCGAGGGCGGCTATTCCGTTAAAGTCAACGGCAGAACGGTTAATACCGATACCGCCTGCGTCTCCGCCATGCCGTATAACCGCCGCTGGCCGGGACATCAGCGCTCTCTCGACCAGACCGAAGTAATTCAGTTCCTATCGATGGAGGCGGACGAGCCGCTGAATTTTGAAATTACCCTCCCGGAACCGGCGGAAAAGGCGGTTTTGCGCCCCTATTCCCTCGGAGTTGCGCCGGAGATATCCCCGGGCGGCAAGGTTCGCTTTACCTTGCCCCGTCCGGCTTACTTCACGCTTGAGCCGTACGGCAGAAGAAACGCGCTTCACTTTTTCGTCGACGCGCCGGAAACGAATATTCCAGACAAAACCGCCGAAAACGTCATATATTTCGGCTCCGGCGAGCATGACGTCGGCAATATCGAGCTTAAAAGCGGCGAGACTCTTTATCTCGACGCCGGCGCGGTGGTATACGCCTGCGTTACGGCAACAGACGCCGAAAAAATCTCGATTCTCGGCCGGGGAATACTCGACAACAGCCGGAATAAAGAACAGATTCTGTTCGAAGCAAATGAAGAAGACAACAAAGCCGCCGTAAACAATGCGGTTCGCCGTCACACGATTCAGCTTGAATACTGCTCGGACGTCCTTATCGACGGGATAACGATACGCGATTCGCTGGTCTACAACATCCGCCCGATCGGCTGCCGCCGGCTTTGGATTCGCGGCGTCAAGATTATAGGCTGCTGGCGGTACAACTCCGACGGCATCGACATGCACAACTGCGAGGATGTCTTCATCGAGAACTGCTTTCTGCGCACCTTCGACGACGCAATCTGCATAAAAGGTTTCGATTGCTATTACGAGGGCGACGTCGAGAAGGCGGTGCGGGAGGCGATGTACCGCGGCGGAGAGTCGTATGACGTATTCCGAAATGTGCTGGTCAAAAACTGCGTCATCTGGAACGACTGGGGAAAAGCGCTTGAAATCGGCGCCGAGACCCGGGCGGAGGAAATATGCAATATCCTGTTCGACGACTGCGACATAAGCCATGTCTGCGGTCCTGTGCTCGACTGCTGCAACGTCGACTACGCCGACGTTCACGACGTGGTTTACCGCAATATCCGCGTCGAGCTTGACGAAACAATCCCGCCGCCGCGGCTGCAGAAGCGCGACGATGAGCCTTACGGCGATATAACACCCGGCTATCAGCCGCCGCTCATCTGCGGGGTCGTCGAGTATCATTTCGAATACTCCGCCGGCGGCGAGCGGCGGGGAATAAACCGCGGCCTGCTTTTTGAAAATATCGCGGTGACCGGCGGCCTCAGGCCGTGGGCGAGTTTTTCGGGTTACAGCGAGGAATTCTGCTGCCGGGATATTAAAATCCGGAATATTACCGTCGACGGCAAACCCCTTTCCGCCGGCGAATTCGGGATGAACATCGGCGAGCATTGCCGGAATATCGTGTTTGAGGGGTGAAGCGCCCTCCGGATTTGCCCGAAAAACCGGCGATTTTCCCCGCGATGCTGTCAATCTTTACATCAGTTTTATTGACTTTCAGCCGTTTTTGTGGTATAATATTTCGGTTGATGATTAATTCCGAGGCGTCGGATTTTCGGATCCGGCGCCGTTTTACCGCAGATTTATCTCCGCTTTGCAAAGCAAACGGCAAAGCCGCAAACTGACAGGACAATTTTTATGGTTAGAAACGATCTTCGCAATATTGCAATAATAGCCCACGTCGACCACGGCAAAACCACCCTAGTCGACCAGATGCTCAAGCAAGGCCACGTCGTCCGCGACAATCAACAGGTCGAGACGCGGGTCATGGACTCGAACGACCTCGAGCGGGAGCGCGGCATCACCATCCTTGCCAAAAACACCGCCGTTCATTACAAC
>JAAZGC010000352.1 GCA_012511425.1 Clostridiales bacterium
CTTAATGTCGAAGGAGATGTGACAATCGGTCAGTCAATCACCTTTACCTTGGGCGACCGCAGCGCCGAATATGATACGGTTGTACCGAACAGCGCGATACGTGAAGATTCAAACGGCAAATTTGTGCTTGTTGTCGAAAGTAAGTCAACACCTCTCGGCACAAGATATAAAGCCGCCCGAATCGATGTTCAGGTTGTGGCATCCGACGAAACCAAATCCGCGCTTTCAACTTCGTTTTTCGGCAACGAATTTATAATTACTACCTCGACAAAACCGATAAAAGCCGGAGATCAGGTCCGGCTTGTGAATAACTGACGATTATGAACAAGGTTATTTCACGCGGTCTCGTAATTCTGCTTATCTGCGCGTTATCGCTTACAGCCGTTTGCTTTGCGCTGGCAGGCATATCGTATTACAAGCGGACACGCTCAGCCCTGGACTGCCAATATATGGCGGCCGACTGGAAAGGCGGCGGGGAAACACGCTTTGATATGATCTCCGCCTTCTTTGATACCGACGCCTCGGTCAATCAAAACAGTATTTCCACATTCCGGATGACCCTTGAAAGCAAGTTCGATGAAGCTTCCGTCGTGAAACCCGAAACCGGCAGAATGTATCTCGACTGCTGGTCGGCGAAGGGAAATATGGGAATAAGAAGCAGCCGTGCAAATGTTCCGAATGTCGAAATTTATGCAGTCGGCGGAGATTTCTTCTATTTCCATCAGCTGCCGCTTGAAAGCGGATGGTATTTCAATGACGACGAGATCGGAAGGGAAGCCATACTGCTGGACGAGACGGCCGCATGGCAGCTTTTCGGCGGATCCGATGTCGCCGGAATGACAGTTACCATAAACGACATTCCGTTCACCGTCTCCGGTGTCGTGCTGCCTCAGGAGGGCAGCGGTTACGAAGAAGCATACGGCAGCGGTCCGCATGCATACATAAATTACAAGGCATACAGCGCTCTGAATTCAGCAGAAATAAATTCGGGAGAACCGATTATCTCTTATGAGATAATCCTGCCCTCGCCCGTAACCAATTTCGCATATGACATAGTCAAAAACAATTTCGGAATCAACCCGCCGCAGGCGGCTTATGTAGACAACACGGCAAGATATAAACCGCTTACGCTGTATAAAAGACTGGCAACTTTTTTCGGGAGATCAGTCCGTGCCGACCGGGTGGTTTATCCGTATTGGGAAAACACCGCTTCGGTGACGGCGGATGTATGCGCCGCGCTGCTGCTTACCACAACCATAATCGGAGCGGCGGCGGGAATAATCATTATAATATGTGTAATCATTGTCTTAACACGTCTGAGACATAAATTCAGAAAATTCAAAGACAAAGCCGCTGAGCGCATTGAAGAGTTGTCTTATCTGAACAGATTACCCGGAACCAAAAAGAGTTTCGACGATTTCGATTCCAAAGACAGGCAAATATAACCAGACGGTTAATTATCAGGAGGTTTATCACCGATGAAACATTTTAAGCGCATTATCGCTTTTTCACTCGCAGTCCTTTTCGCACTCCCGCTTCTCTTTATGACCGGCTGCGGAAAACCCGCTCCGCAGAAAACCACAATCACGAATGTTTATAACTACGAAAAAATTTCTCTTCCAGACAGTGTTAAGGAAAACGGAGTAAATGTCGTTTTATTCAGCGGCGGAAGAATATTCTACTCATATTACGGAGCCAATGAAAACGGTGAATATTCCATGCAGCTCGATTCCATGAACACAGACGGAAGCGACATAAAAAACATACCGCTTATCAAAAACTCCGGCGATACGGATGGAAATTCCAGTATAAACACATTTACGGTTGATGCAAACGGCACAATCTGGTATATCGAACAAAACTGGAATTTTGATGAATCCACCGAAATATATACCTCCAAAATGGTAGTTAACAATGTAAAACCTGACGGAACGGAGATAGCATCATATGAAATCTCGGATTCAGGCGACTTTTCGGCAGGCTATCTTTTGGCTGGTAAAAACGGAGAGATTTATTTCAATGTCGGTCCGAAAATATACTCGATTATCGACGGTAAGATAGAGTCTTCGGATAATCTCGGTATAGAATATATAACGCGTCTTGTTGCCGATAAATCAGGAAACCTGTATGTGGCTTACAGCGGCAACGAAGCCGAACAATACAAGCTTTTTCTGAAGAAATACGACCCGAAAAGCAAATCCCTCGGTGAAGAAGCCAATATACCAGATTCTGCAAAGTCCAACATTTATAATTTTAACTCCGGACCGGAATATGATTTTTATTATAATACCAATACAGCTCTGTATGGATGCAATATAGGCGATACGGAAGCTTCCGAGCTTTGCAACTGGCTCAACTCCGATTTGGATGCGGATTATATCAACAGTTTTCAGGTGCTGGAAGACGGCAGACTTCTCGTATCGGCAATAAGCCAGACAACCGAATATGCACCGTCATTTTACATGATGACCAAGCGTCCGGATTCTGAAAATGCAGAAAAATACGTTCTTACCCTCGGATGCTTATACATAGACAATAACCTTCGCTCGGCAATAGTCGACTTCAACCATAAAAACGAAGAATACAGAATAACGGTAAAAGACTATTCTCAATATAACACAGACACCGATTATAACGCCGGAACCACCAAAATGAACTCGGATATCGTATCCGGCAACACTCCGGACATAATAGTACTGACCTCGAATATGCCGTATGCAAGTTATGTTTCAAAGGGAGTTTTTGTAGACCTTAACAAGTATTTCGATGCAGACAATACCCTCAAACGCGAAGATTATTTCGAAAACGTATTCGAAAGCACCACTTATGACGGTCATCTTTACAGCATAATACCTGCATTTTCCCTGGCGACTCTTGCCGCAAAAGAATCGATAGTCAAAGAAGCCCTGGGAACATCCGATATATCCGGTATCAACATGGATGATTTTAACAAGATTCTCGCCGCAAGACCGGATGCGAATGCCTTCTCCGACGTAACACGCGACAGTTTTGTCTCGACCTTTACCTATTACAGCCTCAATCAGTTTATAGACAGAGAAACCGGCAAGTGCAGCTTCGACTCTCAGGATTTTATAGATCTGCTAAAATTCGCTAAGTCTTTGCCGACCAAGTCTGTTTACGACGACATTGACTGGGAAAATATCGACGACAACTTCTGGACCGACATGCAGCTCAGATACCGCAACGAAGAAAGTATATTCTACCCGACTTATTTATATGAATTCGGAAGTTATTGGCGGTCGAAAGCCGGAGACTTCGGCGGAGACATGGTTCTTGTCGGATATCCCTGTGAAAGCAAGAACGGAGCCTCTTTCCAGAGCAGTATTGAATTTGCGCTCAGCTCATCTTCGAAATTCATCGACGCCGGCTGGAATTTTATCCGCTACTTCCTTACCGATGAATATCAGGATTCAGTTCAGTGGATGCTTCCGATAAAGCGAAGCTCGCTTCAGAAACTCGCCGACAAGGCGATGACTCCTCCGAAAGAAGTAGAAGAAGAATACTATTACGACGATTCATCTTATTATATCGGAAACGAAAAGATAGATATCGGACGTATAACCCAGAAAGAAGTTGATTATCTCACGAACTATATCTCGAAGGTTAACATCTGCTCAAGGCCCGATGAGACGATTAACAAAATCATGACCGAAGAAACAAGCGTTTTCTTTGCCGGTACAAAAACCGCCGAGGAATGCGCTCAGATGATCCAGAACCGGGTACAGACATACATTTCAGAGCAAAGATAA
>JAAZGC010000353.1 GCA_012511425.1 Clostridiales bacterium
GCAGCGAAAGCTTTTCGGATTATTACGATAATCTTGGCAACAACGCGGATCCATTCTCTTGGATTAAAGTTATTCCCGCTATGAGCAAAGAAGTTCAGACTGCGACAGGATACGACCACGCAGGTGAGTTTGAGTGTTCAATACTTATGGCGCTGTATCCGGATGCGGTTAAGCTTGACCGACTCGGTGATATCGACCATTGGTTCACAAAAAGCGCCGCCAAAGCGAATGAAGAGTTGGGAAACAAGATGGTTGAGCTTTCTCTTGATGCTCTTAATAAAAGGATTAAATAAGCTGATACGCCGCTTAACCGATCCGGCATAATTCGAAAACAAATAACCGTCCGACATCAAATTGCCGGACGGTTTTGTTTTAACAGATTATATTGAACGTTGAAGCTAAACGAAACATTTTATTTCAAAGTATCTCCGATTCTAATTCTGCTGTTTTTCGGGATTTATTTTTGATATGTGCTTTCAAAATCAGCAACGCGAGTATCAGGGCGAGCGGGAAAAAAACACCGAATATCATTCCCTGTTTTATGTCTCCGCCTAAAACTTCTGACATTGTTCCGACAAGAGTAGGGCCGGCTGCACAGCCTAAATCACCGCCCAAAGCAAGCAGGGCAAACATTGCGGTTCCGCCGCTTCTGGCGCTTGACGCTGCGACAGAGAATGTTCCGGGCCACATTATGCCGACAGAAAACCCAACTATTCCGCACCCAATGAGAGATAACCACGGAGACGGGGAGAGTGAGATAATCAAATAACCCGCAACACAGAGAGCTGAACTTCCGATCATATATCCGGCTACATCCACTTTTTCTCCGATCTTGGCATAAATAACACGCGCTGTTCCCATAAGAATCGAGAACATACAGGGACCCATGAGATCGCCTACGGTTTTATCAACTCCGAGACCGGCTTCGGCAAAATCCGAGGCCCATTGAGAAACTGTCAGCTCAGATGCTCCGGAGCAAACCATCATCAGCATAAGTATCCAAAATATAGGTGCTTTGAGCAATTTATTGAATGGTACCGTAATTTCGGAAGTTTCTTCAAGGGAAAGAATCGGGACAAAGCAGAACAGAACCGCTCCGGCAAGAGGGATTAACGCCCATAAAGAAGACAGGATTCTCCAGTTTTGAAGACCGGCTGTATTGAAAAACAATGTAGATAAAACTACAACCGCGACGCTTCCCCAGCAGTAGAAAGAGTGCAGCAGGCTCATCTGCTGCGATTTGTGTTCGGTCGGACAGGCTTCAACTATCGGACTGATAACAACCTCAATTATTCCGCCGCCTATTGAGCAAAGCAGTACTGAAATTATAAGTCCGATATAAGGAGAAGGCAAAATATACGGCAATATGCCATATGCGACAAGTCCCGATACCGCTGAGATATGCGCAAAAACGACCGCCCTGCGGTAGCCGGTTTTTTCGATCAATTTAGATGATATTAAATCGACGGAAAGCTGGAAGAGGAAATTCAGCGTTATAAGCGAAGTGATCTGCCCCAAAGGGATGCCGAATTCATTTTGAAAGCGAATAAACAACAGAGTCGGAAAGATGTTGACAATAGCCTGCGTTATATATCCTATATAGCAGGAATATATCGTAATCCTGTATTTTGATGCTTCGGTTGTCTCTTTTGCAGTCATTTTTTCATATATTCATCACGACGGGCAATATCATCGGATTGCGTTTCGTTCTGTTGAACAGGAATTTTGCAAGGTCATCCTTCAGCCTTGTCTTGAGCTGCGTCCAGTCGGTGACATTGTGGTCGAGAGAATCCTGGAGAGCATCTCTGGCAAGCACCTTTACCTGATTCATTAGCTCATCCGCTTCCCTTACATATACAAACCCGCGGGAGACAATGTCGGGACCCGATAAAATCATCTGTTCTTCGATACTGACTGTTGCAACTACAACGATAAGACCGTCTTTTGACAGATGGCGGCGGTCGCGGAGAACGATGTTTCCGACGTCACCGACACCGTAACCATCAACCAATACCTTGCCTGACGGCACAGTACCGTTGAATTTACAGCTGTTTTCATCGAGTTCGAGAACCAGACCGATATCCGAAATAAAGATATGATCCTCCGGAATACCGATATCTATGGCGTTTTCTCTGTTTGCCGCAAGGTGACGGTATTCGCCGTGGATAGGCATAAAGAATTTCGGTTTTGTAAGAGCCATCATCAGTTTCAGCTCTTCCTTGCATGCGTGGCCGGATACATGTACTTCGATGGAAGTGTCACGAAATATATCGACTCCGCGCTTGCAAAGTTCGTTTATTATCTTGTCTATCAGCTTTTCGTTTCCGGGTATTGCCGAAGCGGATATAACGACGAGGTCGGTCGGTCCCAAAACTACTTTATCATGTTCGGAAAATGCCATTCTGTAGAGCGCCGACATCGGTTCGCCCTGTGTTCCTGTGGTGACAATAGTAAGCTGCTCCATCGGATAGCGCTTGATGTCATTGATATCGATAAGCGCACCGCGCGGCACTTTCATGTATCCGAGTTCGACGGCGGCTGTCACGATATTCAGCATGCTGCGGCCGGTGATTGCTACTTTGCGGTTGAATCGGACGCTGGTGTCAATTATCTGTTGTACACGATGAACGTTGGAGCTGAAAGTTGCTATTACAATCCGCTTATCCGGATTCATCATGAATATGCCTTCAAGGTTTTCACCGACAACTCTCTCCGACGGAGTATATCCGCGGCGCTCGGCGTTTGTCGAGTCGCTCATGAGCAGCAGGACGCCTTCTTTGCCGAGTTCGCCGAGGCGGGGAATATCCATGATTTCACCGTCGATCGGAGTGATATCAAGTTTAAAGTCTCCTGTATGAACGACGGTTCCGACCGGGGTTTTGATTGCAAGTGCGCAGGCGTCGGCTATCGAATGATTGACACGGATAAATTCAACGCTGAATCCTCCGGCTTTGACTACATCACCGACCGATACGGTATTCAAATCCGGTTTTCGAGGGAGGCGATGTTCTTCGAGCTTGTTTCTGAGAATGCCGATGGTCAGACGTGTTCCGAAGATGGGAGCGTCAAGAATCCGGAGAATATAAGGGATAGCTCCGATATGATCTTCGTGGCCGTGGGTCAGGAAAATGCCGCGGATCTTGTCCTGGTTCTTTTCAAGATATGAAACATCCGGTATCACAAGGTCAATTCCGAGCATATCTTCGTCCGGAAAGCCGATGCCGCATTCGATGATGATAATGTCATTTGCATATTCGAGAACATACATGTTCTTTCCGACTTCGTTAAGTCCGCCGAGTGCAAAGACATTTAGTTTGGTTGTGCTTTTGT
This sequence comes from Clostridiales bacterium, assembly GCA_012511425.1. Lineage (GTDB taxonomy): Bacteria > Bacillota > Clostridia > Oscillospirales > CAG-272 > JAAZGC01. The sequence continues at coordinate 3,331 of JAAZGC010000353.1, forward strand.
TTTTTGCCATTAATTTTTCACCTGATAATGTTGATTTATAGATTGATTCGTTATAATTTTTATATATGTTTTTGCGAGAGTTTTTTTAGTCTTCGTTCTCACAAATAATTTATTCCTGTCGGATATTCTCCGCCTCTGTTTATGGGCACAAAAATAAAACCGGATCATGATTCATGATTCGATCTTTATCGACCTCTGCCCAACGCACAGCAGAGATCTTAATAAGGGTAGCGCACGAACACATATACATTATATAATTATATCATTTAAATAAGTTATAGAAAAAAGCTATGTGTAAAAGATTGATTAATAAAAAGGATAAAAACATTCTATTCTCTATATCTATTGAAATACTGCCCAAAATATGTTATAATGTTGAGGCGTAAGAGGTGAAATATGATGATTAAAGATAAATTATATAATTTTACCGCAGAAGTCCGGCAGCGGCTTGAAAAGCGCTCACTTTCCGACCCGTCTCTTTTGGCGGCTGCCGCCGCATCTGCTTATATAATCGCTTCGATTTTATCACTTTTACGGTTCAAAAGCTACGGACTTCGGGAGTTTATTACAGGATTCTCTTACCCTTTGTTCTGGATATCCCTTACTTTAGTTTTTTCGGCGCTGATTGCAGTCACTTTAATTACCCGCAAAGTATCACCCGTTTACTGGACGCTTTGTATTTCTGCGGTTGTATTTGCTTCGGCGCTTGCTTCCATACTTGACTCTAATATTTATTACAACATGGGCTTGGCTCTGGTTATTATTATAATAACCAAAGCTGTATTGTCAAATGGGCGTCTCTCAATAGAAGCCGATTTGAGTTGGCGCAGCGGCTATATCACCGTAATCGTGCTTGCTGTATTATTGGGCGTTATAACAGCTTATACAACCGCATTCAAGTATCGAACTTTCAGCGAAGCCACCTTTGATTTGGGTATATTCACACAGATGTTCGAAATGATGGCGAAAACCGGGCTGCCGCTGACTACGGTAGAACGAGGGCGGGAGCTTACTCATTTTGCGGTTCATTTTTCTCCTTTTTTCTATCTGCTTCTTCCCGGATATTTAATCTGGCGCTCGCCTTTTTATCTGTTCTTTGTTCAGGCGCTCGGTGTCTCGCTCGGAGCGATACCTGTTTACAGAATAAGCAAAGCATTGAAACTCTCGCCGCTGTCTTCCCTTTTCTGCTCACTTGTTTACCTTATGTATCCGACAATGCTTAACGGATGTTTTCGTGATTTCCACGAGAACAAGTTTTTAGCTGTCTGCGTTCTTTATCTGATATATTTTATATTGATAGAAAATCGAGCGGGTACAATAGCATTTACACTGCTTACACTGAGCATAAAAGAAGACGCTGCGATATATATATTCGCTATTGCTCTTTTCATCCTCTTTTCAAGAAAAAAGAAATACCGCGGAATAATCATGCTCATTGCCGCCGCGGGATATTATCTGTTTGCGACGAAGATGATAACTGTTTTCGGCGGCGAAGCAATGGTTGACAGATTTGCAAATTATTATCTTGACGGTGGGAGAGGTCTTTTGAGCGTTATAAAAACCTGCTTCTATGATATCGGCTTTCTGCTGCTCCAGGTTTTTAACGCCGAAAAATTTCAATTTATTCTATGGACATTTGTTCCGCTTACCTTTACTTTGATTACCGGAACTTCTCCAGGTGAATTGATACTGCTTATGCCGGCATTGGTTATCAACCTTATGTCCAACTGGATTTATCAATATAACGTTGATTTTCAATATACTTACGGATCATGCGCACTGATGATCGCGCTGTATATGCTGGCGCTTGCAAGAATTAAAGAAAAAGAGATAATCGACGATACAAATGATTGGAAACGTCCTTTTGTATCGCTTATGCTCTGTATTATATTTACTTTTTCACTGACTTTCGGGAAAACATCGAGATACATGGGTGCATATACAGCAGATAAAGCCTCATACGAGGCTTCCGAGGCACTTTTGAAATCAGTTCCGAAGGATGCGACCGTTACGGCGGGAGATTTTCTTGTTCCGCATCTTTATTTCATCAGTGAACTTCAAAGCTATCCCGCTATTTACGGAATCTTGCAGCCGACGGAATATGTCGTCGTTGATCTGCGGGCGCTTGATGATGATTTTGATCCATACATGTTTATGGACGGTGAATATTCGCTTATTGAAAGCGGCGGGTTTGTTGAGCTCTGGAAGCGCGGCGGCTCCTATTGACAAAATATTACCGTTGTGATATAATAATAATGCGATTTGACGGCTGAGGGAGGGTGATGTTTCCGCATGGCAGTCCGGGACAATGATAAAGGCAGAAAATTTATTGCCCAGAACAAAAAGGCTTATCACGACTATTTTATAATTGACACTTATGAAGCAGGGATAGAGCTTTTCGGTACCGAGGTTAAATCGGTGCGCAAAGGCTCAGTTAATTTAAAAGACAGCTTCTGCACAGTCGAAAACGGAGAATTGATAGCTCACGGAATTCATATCAGCCCTTATGAGCAAGGAAATATTTTCAACCGTGAACCGCTGCGGAAAAAGCGTCTTCTGATGCATAAACGCGAGATTCTGCGTCTTATGATGAACATTAACAAGGAAGGCTATACACTTGTTCCGCTGTCGTTATATTTTGTCAAATCCTGGGTCAAGGTTGAGCTTGGGCTTTGCAAAGGCAAAAAACTCTATGACAAACGCGAAAGCAGCGCTTTGCGCGATGCCGAGCGTGATATTGAAAGAGGTCGAAACGAAGGATACCTATAAGGGGGCGCAATGGTTTCGACGGGGACTTTGAAACAAGATAAGCAGGCGGAGGCGGAGATCCTCCATAAAAGCTCTAAAAACAATAACTGATAACAAGACTGAACTTGTTGCTGCCTAATTAGGCAGCCGTCCGCTCAGAGAGTATCGCGGCTCTGTGTCGGGCGTCATTCAGCGGTGAACGTGAACTGAGAGTTCGTCCTTATAACAGTCACGGATAAAAGGGCTGCCCGCGCCGTTTTTTGCCGGATGGAGCCGGCGCGGGGAGAGCAATCGTCCGGCTGAGCCTGGAGAAAGTTTTGCGGAGGAGTTTTCGGACACGGGTTCGATTCCCGTCGCCTCCACCATATAAGAACGCTAATTTTGATACACTGGCTATCAACATTAGCGTTCTTGTTTTATGCCCAAAAATGGCTTGAAATAAGGCTTCTTCGCACCTTCCCATAAAAATGGCAACATCGCGCAGGTCCATTGAAACAAGAAATACACACTTTCTCCGAGAAATTTTGCCTTAAACCGATACCCTCGCTAACGATTTATAGAGGGGTGTGCAAAATATCGGAGGGGTGTGCATTTTTTCGTAAGGGGTGTGCATCTTCACAAATTGTTGGGTGAAAAACATATGTCTGATACTTGGATGGTGGTGCCGTTTTTGATAAAATGCACACCATTGATTTAAGTCATTGCATCCAAGTCTCTGCGGGTTGTTTCTTTGCGCGAACCTGTTTTTATAGGTCCGCGGCATCACGTAGAATCTCAAGTGCTCTCACCATATAAACTCTACGCCTTATCACCGCTCATTTTACGGTGAAAAACAATAATCGCAAGTATAAAAATAACAATCGTATAACCCAATACAATTATCAAATGCGGCAGTATTTCAATAAAGTTGCCGCTCAAGGTTGCTTTGATTGCTTGAACGCTATGATAAAACGGTAGAATATCAGCCGCTTTTTTGAAAGCGCCGCCTATTAAGTCAATTGGGATAAATACCCCGGACAACCATCCTGCAACATTCGTAAGCAATGCGCCGCAAATACCGCCTACTGCCTTATCGTTCAGTAAACTCCCGAATAATAAACCGAACCCCACAAACAAAAGCGAGGTCAGCATTGTCACAAGGATGGCAAATAGGAGATTGACGGTAAGTTCAAGCCCCACAACACAGGAGGCTAATAAAGTTATTGCCGCTTGCACCAAAGACATAACGAACATTGGTAAAGTATAACCTAATATAAAATCAAAAGATGTCATAGGTGAGGCGAACAAGCGCATTAAGAAAGACGAAGTGCGATCCTTGGATACCAGCATACCTGTAAACAATGCCATGAATGCAGTTCCGAACATTGCTAAACCGGGTGCGAGATTTTCAATCGAAAACATCGGATTGTTCGCTTCGGGAGGAATACTTGCGTTGA
>JAAZGC010000053.1 GCA_012511425.1 Clostridiales bacterium
CCATATATGAACGGCTTAAATTAACATAATGTTTAAATTATTGCAATCACATTTGTTGCCGGATTATTTACCGTCCGAAGATTCCGGCTTAACGCTTTGTCGTTGACAGGCGGTGCTTTTTGTGTTACAATTTTTCAGATGTATCAGTAATTTTCGATGTATTCCGGAATAAGCCGAAAAAAAGACAGGCGCGCGGAAAATAATAAAGAGAATTGTTATGGATATAAGAAATATAGGGATCTTCGCCCATGTCGACGCAGGCAAGACCACCCTTACCGAGCAGATCCTCCGCCGGTGCAGCGTTATCCGCTCCGCCGGTTCGGTCGATTCAGGGGACACCGTCGCCGATTCGATGGATATCGAGAGGCGGCGCGGTATATCGGTAAAAGCGGCGGCGATCTCCTTCATGTCGGGAAAAGTCAGGGTGAATCTTCTCGACACCCCCGGCCACGTCGATTTCGCCGGCGAAGTCGAGCGGTCTATGACGGCGCTCGACGGTGCGGCAGTCATCATAGATGCCCTCGAGGGCGTTCAGCCGCACACCGTCGCCATCTGGAAAGCCCTTGACCGCCTTTGTCTTCCGAGATTTGTCTTTTTGAATAAAATCGACCGCGCCGGCGCCGATCCCGAAGCGATTTTTGCCGGGCTGTCAGGCTGGCTTGACGGCAGCTTTGTCCGGCTTTTCAAGACATCTGAATGCGGCTCAAGAGAAGCGAAAGCCGAGCTTTCGTTAATGACTCCCGAATCGGCGGAACAGCTCAGCCTTGCCGACGATATCTTCATGGAAAAATATCTTGACGGTATGGCAGACGAAGCCTTCTTTCTCGAACGGCTCAAAAAGGCATCGGCAGAGGGCAGGGCGGTTCCGGTCTTTGCCGGCGCCGCGGCGAGAGATGTCGGAGTAGATATGGTTTTGTGGGGGATCGAGCATTGTCTCCCCGCGGCCGAGACGGAGGAAACAAATCTTTCCGCCGTCGTCTTCCGCATCGACCACGACAAAACGACCGGGAAGATAGCCCATGCGCGGCTTTTCGGCGGCGAGCTTGTCACCCGCGACAGCCCGGCGGTGCTGAGAAGCGGCGAGCCGGTCGAAGAACCCGGCAAGATAACCCAGATCCGCCGCTTCACCGGCTCAAAATATGAGGATACAGGAAAAGTCGGATGCGGCGACATCGCCGGCCTCTGCGGGCTTTCAGGCGCGAAGATAGGCGACATTATCGGCTCTCCGTCAAAAAGAGCCGGTGCGCCTCCTAAGCTTGCGACGCCGTATCTCACCGTTAAAGCGTCGCCGAAGGACATATCAAGGCTGCCCGAACTTATAGCGGCGCTGACCGAGCTTTCCGAAGAAGAGCCTCATATCAACTGCCGCTGGGAGAAGACGGAGCGGGAGATCGACATCGACCTTACCGGCCGAATCCAGCTTGAAGTGATCTCGGAGGAGCTGAAAACCCGATACGGCGTCGAAGCGGAATTCAGCCCGCCCGCCGTAATTTATAAGGAAACGATTAAGAACCCCGGCACCGCTTTCGCTTCATATACCATGCCCAAACCCTGCTGGGCGGTCGTCGAGATGCGCTTTGAGCCGCTCGAGCGCGGTTCCGGCGTCGTCTGGGACGGAGGGCGGGTGCCGAACAATCAGCTCTTTTACCGCTATCAGGAGCATATAAGGCGCTCCTTCTTCATGAGCATCTCTCAGGGGAATTTCGGCTGGGAGGTGACCGACTTCAAAGCGACGCTGACCGGCGGCGAGCATCACACGATACATACCCATCCTTTGGATTTCTTCGTCGCCACTCCGATGGCGGTAAGGGACGGATTCGCCGCCTGCGGCACCGAGCTGCTCGAGCCGCTGGTCGACGCCCGCATAACTGCCCCGGAGGAGTATCTGGGCAGAATCATCTCCGACGTGACCGACAAAATGCGCGGCAGCTTTGAAGAAACCCCGTCGATAGTAAACGGCAGCTTCATGCTCGACTGTATCCTTCCGGTCTCCGAATCGCTCGACTATCCGATACGCCTTGCAAGTGCGACATCCGGCAAAGGCTCGTATTATCAGGAGTTCCATGGATACCGGG
>JAAZGC010000354.1 GCA_012511425.1 Clostridiales bacterium
ACCGTCGTCATTTTCCATATCGCGCACTTAATCAAGGAGTCCGCTTATGTTATAACCGAGGAAAAATGCGCGTTCCGCTTTAAATGTGCAGGTTCTCTTTTCGGTATAACTGTATCCGCTGAGACCTTCGGTATACAGCGTGCGTTCGTTTACGCCTAAAATCTCCGTGGTTTTTTGAATACGGGTTATATTCTCTTCTTTATTTACAACCAAAGTCGGAACGCCGTCTTCATTTGCCATATCGTTTCGGCCGCCTATTCCGATGTAAAATGATTGAGATGACAGTTCATCAACGGCAAGTCCGAATTGATCTGTTTCTTTCATAGCGCCGTCGCCGTCAAGATCGGCCGCGGTACCGTCAATAATCTCGTTGAAATAGTCGATAGTCCAGGTGCCGCCGATAACACGGTCATAAATATCGCTTACTCCGTAGCTCTCCGCCAGGTTCTGATTATACGCAAGGATACAGGGAGAATAGAAATAGGCAAGGGAAATTGATCCGGTGTCAAAAAATAGCTTTCCCTTATAACTCATGTTGTCATAAACATTCCGGTTCCACCAGGGCTCCTGAGGCGAAAAATAGGGAAGAGCACTCATATCGATAATTGTTCCCGAAGAAGCGATTGTGGCTACTCCGTAGGCAATTCTGTTCAGCATGAAATGCCATGGGCAGTCTCCCGCCATGACCGCTTTCTGCATCTTTTCGGCAAGTAATCCGCTGTCATTGAGATTTTCGGAAATTTCGGAATATGCTATCGTAATGTTCAGCAGATCCTCAACATCACGGTCACGCTGGTAAAGCTGGTCAAATATTCTCTCACCGGTGTTATCAACGATTGAAATCGAAGGATTGGCTCCCGGGATAGTCATTGCAATGACTTGAACTTCTTCACCTTCGAAATCGAGATTTGAAAACCGATCGAGATAATCAGCTTCCGTTGTTTCGACAGCATCGGCAGCCGGATTGTTATCTGATGGTTCAGCCGTTAAATCAGCTGTTCTTCCGTCTTCCGAGGAACAGGCTGCCATCAGCGAAAGCATAGTCAAAGCGGCAACAATTAACGTAAATATTCTTTTTTTCATAAAACATTCCTCTCTGAATTGCAGTATATTGTGATAATTAAATCAAAATTCCGGTTTTATACAAGGATATCAAAAGTATTGTTTTTTTCTTTTGAAAGACTTAACTCAGACTGTATTTCCATTCCGTCTTTAAATACACAAACATCGTAATCTCCGTAAAAACCGCGGAAATCGCATTTGCCGTTTGACGCAGCAATAACAGTCTCGGTATTCCATTCTTCGTTAATCATCTTCTTAAGAGCTTTATAGACCGGCTTTTCTGACATGTCAAACCGCAGCAAGCCACCGAAAAAGACATTTTCGCCGGCAGTAACATCTCCCGGTTTTGCGTTGTAAGCATAACCATCGACCAGATTCCAATATATAATAGCCTCCATTGCGGGATGCGAGAAGAAGATACGATACACTCCGCAGGTAAGCTCAGCCTGAATCTCTTCATCTTCAGCGTTCTGCGAATAAGCGGGTATTGTCATTTCGGTAATCTGAAGGTTTTTACCGAGACGAGCGTAATTATCCATCAGCCTGTAAAGATTTTCCGGATTATATCTTTGATTCGCCATGGATGCTTCGCTTTCCCGAG
>JAAZGC010000054.1 GCA_012511425.1 Clostridiales bacterium
ATATATTATAAGGTTTTAACCATAAAGACTGAAGGGAATCATTTGTTTCGCTTATTCAAAAGAAATTCCGAAGACGGGAAAGCCGCGGTTAATTTAAGCGCTGCCCAGATATTGGTCATAGGATTTTTTCTGGTTATATTTATCGGCGGCACCTTGCTCAATCTTCCGGCGGCTTCTTCAAACGGCATCAGCCGCGGACCTGAGACCGCTTATTTCACCGCAGTCAGCGCAACCTGCGTTACCGGCCTTACCATTGTCGACACCGGTACCTCCTGGTCGCTCTTCGGTCACATTGTTATCCTGGTCATGATACAGACCGGCGGCCTCGGATTTATGACGATGGCGACAATGATGTCGCTGCTTGCCCGAAGATCGCTCTCTCCTAAAGAACGGCTTGTCGCGGCGGAATCGCTCAGCTTCTCGACTCATGCGAATACCCCGGCGCTTGTCAAGAGAGTTTTTATCGCAACTGGAGTTGTCGAAGGCACAGGCGCCCTGATTCTGATGACGAGATTTATCCCGATGTACGGACTCAGGGGAATCTGGCTCGGAGTTTTCCATTCCGTTTCTGCTTTCTGTAACGCCGGCTTTGATATTATGGGGACTTATCTGCCTCCGGGAACATCGATGATAGGTCTTTGCTCCGACCCGGTCATAAGTTCGACGCTGATGCTGTTTATTGCGGTCGGCGGAATCGGATTTGCGGTCTGGTGGGATGTACTCGATCTGATATTCAAGAAACAGCCGCTCTCCGTTTATTCCTCTCTCGTTCTGAAATTCACCGCGGTTCTTGTATTCGGCGGAGGAGCGCTGATCCTCTTTTTCGAGTGGGGCAATACCGCTACCATGGCAAATATGCCGCTCTGGGAGAAGATCACAGCTTCGCTTTTCCAGTCGGTAACGACGAGGACGGCTGGTTTCATGACGGTTGACAATACGCTGCTGACCGAATCCTCAAAAGCGCTTTCGGTCCTGCTTATGTTTATCGGCGGCTGCTCCGGTTCGACCGCCGGCGGCATCAAGGTTAATACACTCGCCGTACTGCTGCTTACGGTTAAAGCATACGCCGTCGGCAGAAATGCCGTGACCTGCAAAAACCGCAGAATAAGTTCGACAATCGTCATGCGAGCGATAGCGGTAACCACTTTCACTCTGGTACTTAATACCCTGGCAACTTTTCTTCTGGTGATTATAGACGGCGTCCCGCTGATGACTGCGCTTTACGAATGCGTATCCGCCTCGGCTACCGTCGGACTCAGCCTGAATGCCACTCCGACGCTTTCATTGGCTTCTCATATCATAACAATGCTGCTTATGTTCGCGGGAAGAGTCGGAGCGCTTACCATAACCTATTCGCTTTCCCTGCGGCAGAGCCGGGCAAAGAATCTTGTCACATACCCCGAAATGTCAATGCCGATAGGCTGATGCTTCAAAACAAAAATAATAAATAAATGAAAACGGTGATATTATATGAAATCTTTCTGCATAATCGGTCTTGACGAATTCGGCAGGACAATGGCGCTCGATCTTATGAGACAGGGCGCCCAGGTAATGGTTATCGATTCCGCCGAGGAGGAGGTAAGCGAAATAGCCGATCAGGTGATAAACGCAGTCGTCGGAGACCCGACGAATCCCGATTTCCTGCTTGCCGCCGGAGTCAAGGATTACGAATGCGCGGTAGTCTGCCGCAGCCGCAAAATCGACGAAAGCCTGCTTATCACCCTTGCACTTAAGGATATAGGAGGTAAAAAGGTGGTGGCTAAAGCGTTCAACGATCAGCATCTCAGGATACTTCAGAAGGTCGGGGCGGATAAAGTCGTCTTTCCGGATCGCGACAGGGCAAAATCCCTCGCCTTTACTCTCTCCCGAAACTATGTGACCGACTATATCAACTTTTCAGACGAATATTCGATAGTCACAATGGATGTGCCGGATTATTGGGTCGGCAAAACAGTGGTCGAACTGAATATCCGCAAAAACATGGGCATCAATATCATTGCCCTGAAAAACCCCGCCGATGAAAAGCCCTCGGTGCTGATTTCCCCTTCGCATCAATTCTCGGCCGGCGAAAGCGTCACCGTCATGGGACTTAAGCAATCGGTAGAAAAAATAACCGAATAAAACAATTCAGAACGGAGGTCTTTCATGAGATTCCTCATTCTTGATATCGATACCCTCCGCCCGGATCATCTGGGCTGCTACGGCTACAAAAGAAACACCTCTCCGGTTATTGACTCGATAGCGGAAGAGGGAATGCGCTTCGACAGCTATTACTGCCC
>JAAZGC010000355.1 GCA_012511425.1 Clostridiales bacterium
CATGAACATGAGCAAAAGTCAATGCATTTTTCGAAAATTTTACACATTTTTTTCTTTGGGAGGAAACCCCTAAAAACCGTGCGTCGGTGTAATAAATAAATGTACTTTTTATAAATTTTCACGGGATATATTGACAAATCCTTCCGTTTGCGGTATAATGTAATGCGTTATATCTGCGGGAGATTTGGCTTTTCGCATATAAAAGCCGCCCCCGGCTGTCCCCGATCGGAAGGAAAACGTTTTGAAGATTGATATTCAGCCGATCATCAGCGGCATCGCCGACCATATCGACATCGGCTGCGATATCGAGACGCCCCCCGAGGCGGCTCCGGACGACGTCGAATTCACATCCGCAGCTCATGTAAGCGGCAGCCTTTCGGGCGATGTCAGAAGCATGATGCTCAAATGCGGCATCAAAGTCGGCTATAAAACCCACTGCGCAAGGTGTTTTCGCGATGTCGAAGGAACATTTGAGACCGAAATCTTTAAGCCGGTTGCGCTTAAAGGTACCCTTGACAACGAGGAAGACGACGAGTATCTGATAGCCGACAAAGCCGCCCTTGATCTTTATATTCCGGTTAACGATGCGATTATATTGGATTTTCCGATGCGCGTGCTCTGCCGGGACGACTGCCGCGGGCTCTGCCCCGTATGCGGCAAGGATCTTAACGAAGGCGGCTGCGCCTGCGACACCCGGGAAATCGACCCGAGACTTGAAGTGCTGCGTCAGCTGCTTGTAGATAAAGAAGGCAATGACGGCGGCGAAACAAATCAAACTGATTAAAAACAGAGCGGAGGTAAATAGAGATGGCTGTACCAAAGAGGAAAACCTCGAAGGCGAGAAGAGACAAAAGACGCTCCAGCACCTGGAAGCTGGACGCCCCCCAGCTTACTCGCTGCCCGAAGTGCGGTGAGTTCAAGCTTGCGCATCACGTGTGCAAGTTCTGCGGAACCTATAACGGCAAGGCTATTTTAGAGCCGGCCGAATGACCGTATAATTTCACGGCACAGACGCGATGTTGATCGCGTCTTTTTTTTAAACGGAGGTAGGCGGAATGCCCGAAATCCTATCGGTCGACCCGCGCTCCCCGGCGTCAAAAGCCGGAATAAAGGCGGGGGACTGGCTGCTCGATATCGACGGGCATAAAATAAACGACGTCCTCGACTACAATTTCCGGATAACCGAACCGCGGCTCTCTGTCCGCTGTCACAGGGGGGCGGATATCCTGACTTTTGATATCCGCAAGGAGCGCTACGCCGATCTCGGACTTAATTTCTCGAATTATCTGATGGATAAACAGAGGCGGTGCCAAAACAAGTGCATCTTCTGCTTTATCGACCAGAATCCCCGCTGCATGCGGGAATCGGTGTATTTCAAGGACGACGACAGCCGGATGTCTTTTCTTTCCGGCAGCTATGTCACCCTTACGAATATGAGCGACGAGGATCTTGACCGGATAATTGAGATGAAACTCTCGCCGGTGAATGTTTCGGTGCATACGACCGACCCCGAACTCCGCGTCCGGATGATGGGCAACCCCCGCGCCGCAAAGATAAACGAACAGCTTAAAAAGCTGGCAGACGGAGGCGTCAAGCTGCATTGTCAGATCGTTCTCTGCCGGGACATCAACGACGGGGAGGCGCTTTTGAAGACGATGACCGATCTCGCCGCGCTTTATCCCGCCTGCGACATGGTCGGAGTTGTTCCCTGCGGGCTTACGAAGCACCGCGAGGGACTTCCGTATATCCGCCCGTTTGACCCGGAGTCTTCGGCACAAGTGATAGCTCAGGTGTCGGAGTTTTCCGACAGGATGATGCGGGAACACGGCGAGCGGGTGTTTTTCGCCGGCGATGAAGCCTATATAAAGGCGTCGCTGCCGCTGCCGCCGGCCGATTACTACGAAGGCTTCCGGATGATCGAAGACGGCATCGGCCTGATGGCGTCTATGGCACAGGAGATCGACGAATATCTTGCCTGCCTTTCCGATGAGGAAAAAATGCGGGAAAGAGACATCTCCGCCGCTACCGGAGAGGCGGCGTTTGAATATATTAAAGAACAGATCGATAAGATAACCGCCGTCTGCCCCGGCGTAAAATGCCGGGTTTACAGGATTAAAAACGAATTTTTCGGCGGCGAAGTGACCGTCGCCGGACTTCTCACCGGCGCCGATGCAGCCGCTCAGCTTAAAGGCAGACCGCTCGGAGATGAGCTTATCCTCCCCGCCGTATCACTGCGATACGAAAGAGACAGATTTCTCGACGACATGACGGCAGATGAGCTTGCGAACGCGCTCGGCACAAAGCTGCTTTTCGCCGAAAACTCCGGGGAAAGTTTTGTCAGAGCCGTAATAAACGGAGAAGCCGATACCGCGGCAATTCCCGGAAGCAATCCGGAAGACGCGGCAGATAAATATATTAATGAAGAAAACAGATAAAAAATGAAACCGGTAATAGCCATAGTAGGACGGCCGAATGTCGGCAAGTCCACCCTTTTCAACAGAATAATCGGAAAGCGATATTCGATAGTCGAGGACACCCCCGGCGTCACCCGCGACCGCATCTATTACGAAACCGAATGGAACGGCAGGCAGATGATCTTCGTCGACACCGGCGGCATCGAGCCGAAGACCAACTCGGATATGCTCAGATATATGCGCCGCCAGGCGGAAATTGCCGTCGATAACGCAGATATCATCGTCTTTCTCATGGATGTCATGACCGGCGTCACCGCCGACGACCGCGAAATTGCGGTAAATCTCAAAAAGAGCGGCAAGCCGGTGATTCCCTGCGTCAACAAAGCCGACGATCCGGGTGATCCGCCGCCGGAATTCTATGAATTCTATTCCCTTGCCTTTGACGAAGAGCCCGTCGCGGTATCCGGCCTTCACGGCACCGGCACCGGCGATCTGCTTGATCAGATAGTCGAGCTGCTGCCGCCGGAAACGGAAGTTCACGACGATGACGGCGGACGCATCCGCGTCTGCGCGATCGGCCGCCCCAATGTCGGCAAATCCTCGCTTGTCAACCGCATGGTCGGCTCGGAGCGGCTTATCGTCTCCGATGTCGCCGGAACGACACGGGATGCGA
>JAAZGC010000356.1 GCA_012511425.1 Clostridiales bacterium
ACTTCCTTCCGATGGTAGCGGCGGTTTCTTCAGACCTTGACGGCGACGGAAAAATGACCCGCGAAGATGAGTTCGGAATGCTCCGCGAAGACGGCGGCGCGAACGGCAATATCCTCTATTTCCTTGTCGGCTCCGGCATCCGCGCCACTACCAACGACGAGAACGGGATTCCGCAGGTCAGCTTCTTCAACGACAAGACGCAGACGATAATAGATAAAGTCTCTGTGGTTTTTAAGGACGAAGACTGTACAATCGAATACAACAAATGCGCCAGCGGAGCGGATATTTCCCAGTTCGATCACCTTTATGAATACTGCCGCACGCTGTTTGCCGCCGGACACTTTCTGTTTGTTCAGAACGGCTGCTATGAAACCGTTCAGTTCAACGATATGGAAGACGATTACGGCATCGTTCCCAACCCGAAATACGACGAAAACCAGACGGAATACTACCACCGCACCGACCCATTCAACACTCAGATGGCTATCCCTATGACCAATGTCGACCTTGAAAACACCGGCATGATACTCGAGTGGATGTCCTGGAAGTCACACCACACCGTGCTCCCTGCATACTACGAGACTACCATCAAGCTGAAGCGTCAGCGCGACGAAACGGCGATTAAAATGCTCGATATCATAAAAGGCTCAATGTATTACGAAATCTCCGACATCTTCGGGCTCGGCGTAAGCGACGTGCTCTGGAACTCATACAGAACCGGCGACCTTGCCTCGACATACGCAAAAAGCGAAAAATCGATGCAGAAGAAGATCGATAAGCTTGTCGAAAGTCTGACCGAAGCCGGATAAGTCTCCGGATAAAAAAATCAATCAATAAAAAAGGCTGAAAGCCGGCGTCTGATATGCCCCCGTATATTTTCCTCGAAAATATAATCCGCTGTAATCTCCATCCTTGCGAGGATGAAAAATTACAGCGGTTTTTTGCCCGTTAATGCTTATATACCTTCGCAACAATCAAGCCTGCGCCAAGAATCAGTACGGATACGGAAAGCCATATCAGGTTGGCGCTGCTTGAAGCGGCATTGCCTGTATTGTTCATATTGAAATTGAAATCGCCTCCGGGCATCTGCATATTGTCGCGGGAAGGACGATTGCTGTTTCCTGCGGAATCGGTATTGCCTGAATTATCCGAGGGGGCGGTCTCTGTTCCATCAGAGACCCACCGGGGAACATACCGCTGAAACCATCTTGCATTTGAGAGGGATCAAAACCTTCCGGCATTTCACCGCCGAAAGCACCCGGAACCTGAGATGGGTCGAAATCTTCAGGCACTTCCCCAACATTAATAATCTGCCCGGCAAATCCGCTTTGCATATATTTTTATAAACCTCACCGTCGATAACCACAGCGGCTGCGTAGTATTGTTCGCTTGCCGCATTGGTGATAAATTCGTCCCAATCGTCCATGACAATATCAATGCTATGCACCCTTGTATTGTCGAACAGACGGTTTTCATACCCCATTGTATGTGCCGTTACTTCAAGACCGAGAACGGTGCCGTTCATAAAAAGAATTACAGCAGCCAGTATTAAGGCAGTGACAGTCCATGCTATTTTGTCAAAATGTTTGCTCCCGGACATATCCTTACCCCATATAATCGCCGTTGTAGGAAACAATTACAGCGCTGTTAACACCGGGCATTTCGGAAAGAATGTTGATAAAATCGGTATCGTCTTCCTTCAAACGGACTTCAATGTTCATTTCAACAGCACCGCAAGCGGCAGATTTGCTCTTGACTGTGCTTCGGGTTACATTCTTTGCAAGGAACTCTTTGGCTTTTACTTCTGCATAGGAAAAAACCGCGACTGCTGATACATATTGTCGGCAAATTAGTTCTCAACAGCAATAGTATCAATCGCAGTCATGCCGCCATCGGTAAATTTCAGTTTAACACTGCAGATATCGAAGTTATATTTGCAGGAAATCAGCTTTTTCACAGGGTTTACCTCCAAAATTGTATTGTTTGGAAGTGATTTAAGCGCGGGTTTTGTGTTATATCTTTAAGTTTAGGAAACCCCCGATTCCCGCCTTGATACCGCCTCCCCCGTCACGCCGAGCGCCGAAGCCGGCGCTTCCTGCGTCCTGCCTTCCTTTGTGCGGAGTTCTTTGATTTTATCTCCCAATTTGAGCTGCATAATGTATTTCTCCTTAGTCATATTCACCGGTGTGATTACATTATAGCAGATAATCGGCGGAAAAACAATTATCAATCAGTTGTTTTATTTTCAATCGTTGGTTACGAACAGAGAAGACATTTGACGGAAACAAAAAAAGCCGCCGCAATTTATGTTTTGCGACAGCTCTTTTGGAGGTAGTGGTGAGATTCGAACTAACGACCTGCTGATTACGAATCAGCCGCACTACCCCTGTGCTACCCTAGTGACACCGCCGATTATTCATCGGCGCAGTGTAAATTATACCACAAATGCCGGCGGTTGTCAAGAGGTTTAAAAGAATGGGGTGCGCTTTCGATTTATTGCTGAGATATTCCCGATATTTTTGCTTGAATTTATTGTCTATCCGTTCCTTATATATCGCGAACCTCTTGAAGCGCCTATCCGCTTAATGCTTCCCGATTTCACCATCGCGACGAGCACCGCCTCCACCGTTGTGGGACTTATATCGGGATGAATTGCGCATATTTCAGCTTTGGATATCGGGGTAAGACTCCCCAGCACCGTCGCTTCAACACGCGCGGACTTCGTAATTTTTTTGCCGTGAACGACCGAAAAACGCTTGTCCAGTTCCTTATAACACATATATAATGTTGAGAGGAAATTCTGAATGAACGGAAAATAGTCGTTCTGATTTTCTGACCAACCGATTGAAGAACGATGAAGCGCATCGTGGTAATAAGCTTTGTAATTGTTTATTTGTTCCTCAAATGAGATGTATTTGCCGGCATCAAAACCGTTCTTATAAAGCAAAAGCAGCGACAGCAGGCGGGATATTCTGCCGTTTCCGTCACGAAACGGATGGATGCAGAGAAAATCCAATATCACACAGGGAATAAGCAAAAGCTGATTAATATTCGAATCAGAAGCGGCATCCGAATAAGCAAGCTCTAACTGTTCCATCGCTTCCTTCGTTTCGCCGGCCGAAATCGGCCTGAAACGAACTCGGCGCTTGCCATCGGAATCCACTTCGATAATAACGTTGTCGGTATTTTTGTATTTACCTGCCGATTCGTCACCGGCAACAGCCATCATCATTTCATGCAAGCCTAAAATATCACGCTCGCAAAATGACAGATGATTATAGCCTGTATGCACCGCATTAAGAGCGTCGCGGTATCCGGCGATCTCTGCTTCATTGTGGTTCAGCGGCGCGCTGTTTTGATTAATAATCTCAATAATGCGATCATCGCTTGTCACGATGCCTTCGATCGCATTCGAGTTTTTTACCGACTGTATCTTTGCAACGGCTTCAAGTTCGGTAAACACCTTAATATATTCGTCTCTCCGGATATCAGCCGCGGTGCGCATGGAATATATATTTCCGACAATACTTAACAAATTCGCCGGAACCAAGCCGTTATCCAGAAAAGAATGATCAAATCTCCGCATATAGCTCCTTTTATCTGCATATATTTTATCTTATTTTATGCATTAAATTGCCGCAATGAGTGTTTTTTGCATATAACTATAGTTTTTATATGCAATATACAAGCGATTAGGCCGGGCGCCGGGTGTATGCTCAGTTGCCGCCGACAACAGCGGCAACATACTCGGC
>JAAZGC010000357.1 GCA_012511425.1 Clostridiales bacterium
CGTATTGTCTCAGATCGCAGGTGACTTCGACATCTTCTTCAAGGTCTTTGTTGACGATGAACAGGGAAATAGTCTCGTTTTCCTCGTTAGCAACTGCGGCGACATCGAGAATCGGCACATCGGTGTAGTTTTTCGCATCATATTTCGGGCAGTCGATACGAAGGTCAAGCGCAGTTCCGCGGCCGTATTTCGAAGCCTGCGCAAACGGCCAGAATATAGTCTGTTTGAATATCCCGTCCCTGCCGGTCATTATCGGTCCGATAACATTGACAAGCTGAGCAAGACAGGCAATTTTCACCCGATCGCAGTTATTGATAAGGCTGATGAGCATACCTCCGACCAGCAGCGCGTCTTCGAAGTTGTAATGATCTTCGTTTATGCGCTGCGGCTGTTTCGACCATTTGTCGAATGGTGCGTTATGACTGTGATACCAGACATTCCATTCGTCGAAGCTGAGCATGATATCCTTGCGGCCGTGCTTTTTCGCCTTGACATAATCGCAGATGGAAATAACGGCTTTGATGAAATCGTTGAATCCGATGGTGTTCGCAAGGAAAGAAGGAGTATCTTTCGCCTGGTTTCCATAATAGGTGTGGAGAGAGATGTAATCGACATTGTCATAGCATTCATCAAGCACGGTGACTTCCCACTCTCCGAAAGTCTTCATCCCGAGACCGGAGGAACCGCAGGCGACAAGCTTGATCGACGGGTCGACCCACTTCATCACCTTCGCGGCTTCATTTGCAATCCGGGCGTATTCATACGCGGTCTTCGCGCATATCTGCCAGGGACCGTCCATCTCGTTGCCGAGGCACCAGTATTTGATGCCGTGCGGCTCTTTATATCCGTGTTTGATGCGCAGATCGCTTAATGCCGTGCCGGAAGGATGGTTGCAGTATTCGACCATGCGTCTTGCGCTGTCGGGGGAGTCGGTGCCGAGGTTGACGGCAACAAGCGGTTCGGTTTCGACTTTCTTGCACCAGTCGGCAAATTCATCGATTCCGAACTGATTGCTCTCGATAACTCCCCAGGCAAGCTCCAGCCTTGGAGGGCGGCCTTCTCTCGGACCAATACCGTCTTCCCAGTTGTAACCGGAAACGAAGTTCCCGCCCGGCCAGCGCATTATCGGTACGTCAAGTTCGCGGACAAGTTCGATAACATCAAGTCGGAAGCCGTTTTCATCGGCAAACCTGCTGTCCGGCTCGTAGATGCCTTCATAGATGCAGCGTCCGATATGCTCGACAAAGGAGCCGTAAAGGTTCTTGTCAACCTCTCCCTTTATATAATGCCTGTCGGTAATGATTTTGGCTTTTTTCAATTATAAACCTCCTTGGTTGATGAGGCTTCGGGCTTATCAGGATTATTTCCCGATAATTATAACATTCCAGCTTGCCGGCTTCAAAACCGCGGTCAGAATCCCGCAGTCAATCGCCGCATTGTCGGTCTTTGCCGGGCGTATCTTTTCATCGTTGAACCAGTTTGAGGCAAGAAGGTCATCGCTTATCA
>JAAZGC010000055.1 GCA_012511425.1 Clostridiales bacterium
ATTCCTGGCTCCGGCAATTTATTCCAAAAAAGAGCTCAGAGATGCACAGCACATTGCCGCTGCTGAGGCGGTAAATTTCGGAATTCGCAGTTTATTCGGCATCGAACTGAAGTATAATTACGAAAAACATCCAAACGGCGTACCGTATATAACGGGATATGATGATATTCATATATCGGTAACTCATTCTAATCTTCTTGCTGCTGCGGCGGTATCCGACAGTCCGGTCGGAATTGACTGTGAGATAATCCGAAAAATTGATCGCAGAATAAACGAACGGTTTCTCGGCGGGGTCCCGAGTGATGAAGCCTTATCCGAATGGCTGCGGCGGGAAGCAGGGGGAAAACTGCTTAAAATCGGATTCTGCTTTGACCGGAAGTTACTTGATTCTGTTTATTTTTATGAATTCAGATTAGAACATTTCGAAGGCGATTACTTGCTCTGCCTTGCATCGGAATATAAAGATATCGATATAAAACCTTATTTAATATAAAAACAGCGCAGTGCATTTCAATTTATGCAGCGCTGTTTTTTATATGGAAATTATTATTCTCCGGTTCCTTTTACGCTGAAGTCAATTTCGCCTCTGCTGATGGTCATAAAGCCGTCGGCGGTTTTGCTTGACCAGATTATCTTACGTGGACAGCGCTTAACGCATTCACCGCAATCGATACATTTATCGTAGTCGATCGAAGCAACGAAATTGTCAACGGTGATCGCTCCCACGGGGCAGTTTTTTGAGCACAGCTTGCAGGATATACAGCCTACATCGCAATAAATGCGTGTCTCTCTGCCGCTGTCAACAGACATGCAGCCGACCCAGTGAGCGGCATCATACGGGATAAGCTTTATTATATGCTTCGGGCAGGCGGAAACGCAGGTGCTGCAGCCGGTGCACTTATCGTAATTTATTACTGCAACACCGTCCACAACTTTAATTGCATCGAATTTGCAGACCGAAACACAGGTTCCGAGACCTATACAGCCGTTGGGACAGGTTTTATCACCTCCGCCAATCCTCACTGCCGAAACGCAGTCCGGAACCCCCTGATAAATATACTTATGTTTTGAGTGTTCGGATGTGCCGCTGCACATCACCTGAGCACGCATTCGGCGGGTTTTCACCGATTCAATGCCCAAAATACTGCTGATCTTATCCGTGAGCTCCTGACCGCCGACGGTACATGCATTGGCTTTTGCAATGCCAGATTCCATTGCTTCGGCGCAGGCGGCGCATCCGGTATAGCCGCACCCGCCGCAGTTGGCTCCGGGAAGAACATTGGTTATCTGTTCAACGCGTTCGTTGACTTTTACAGCGAATATTTTCGATGCGAGCGCAAGCAGCGCACCAAGCCCTCCGCCGAGAACAGCAAACCAGAAGAAGGCTGACAGTATATTTTTAATGTCCATATTCATCCCCTCCTCAGCTGATGCTCATTCCGGTAAATCCGGAGAAAGCCATGGCTATAAGCCCGGCGGTTACAAGTGCAATAGGCATACCTTTGAATACCTTCGGGCAGTCGGCAAGCTCAAGACGCTGTCTCACACCGGCGAATATTACGATTGCCAGGGTAAAACCGAGAGCCGCAGACATACCGAACACTACCGAATATATAAAATTATATCCCTTTTCAACTTCAAGGAGAGCCGAACCGAGAACTGCACAGTTTGTGGTAATCAGCGGAAGAAAAATCCCGAGAGCGTTATACAGCGCCGGAATGAATTTCTTAAGAAACATTTCGATAAACTGAACGAGTGCGGCGATTACCAAGATGAAAGCAATCGTCTGGAGATATTCAAGGTTATTCGGCACAAGTATGTAGTGATAAACAAGGTAAGTAACGGCTGATGAAAGCGTCATTACAAAGGTTACTGCCAGACCCATTCCGACGGCATTGTCTGGTTTGTTGGAGACCCCCATGAAGGGGCAGCAGCCTAAGAATTTATGGAAGATAAAGTTTTCTACAAGGACGCAGTTAAGCATCAGTATAAAAAGACCGCTCATCAGTTTTCGACCTCCTCAACTTCATTTTCGTCATCTTTTGACGGAACTGAATCGCTGCTGCCTGAAGCTTTAGTGACAGAAACGTTTTCCGAAGTATCTGAGCCGGTTAAATTCTTCTCGTTTGTTTTCGATGAATCAGAAGAAATGTTTTCTTTAATTTCAGATTCGATTTTATTCGTCTCTTGATTAACACCGGATGTTTCATTTGAAGTATTTTCAACGGTCTCGGCTTTGGAAATTATAATTTTCTCGGACAATTTTCTTATAAAAGCGACTGCAGCCATTAAAATACCGAGTGTAATGAACGCACCGTATGGCATAATCATCATCTGAACCGGTTCATAGCCGGCTGGTGTTACTCTTATTCCGCTGAAAGTTCCCGCTCCCATAACTTCCCTAACCGAAGCGATTATTGTTAGTGCACCTGTAAAGCCTAAACCCATTCCTATACCGTCCATAAGTGACGGCAAAACCGGATTCTTCGAAGCAAAGGCTTCCGCACGGGCAAGAATTATGCAGTTGACAACGATCAGTGGGATAAAGACGCCGAGTGATTTATCAAGCGACGGGAAGTATGCCTTGATCAGCATCTGAACCATCGAAACGAATCCCGAGATTATTACGATATATCCAGCAATTCGCACTTCGTTAGGTATGAACTTGCGGAGCAGTGAGATCAGTGCATTTGAACAGGCAAGTACAAAGGTTGCAGCCAGACCCATGCCGACGGCATTCGGAACCGAAGTTGTTGTGGCAAGTGTCGGACAAAGACCGAGCAGCTGAACGAAGATGGGGTTTTGATCAAGCAGACCTGTCTTTAAAACGGAGAATAATTCTTTGGCTTTTTTATTCATTGAGCTCCTCCTTCGGCAGTCTGCCCGCTTATGTCATTTACCGTTTTAACAGCAGTATTGACACCGGAAAGTATCGCCTTACTTGAAATAGTCGCTCCGGTAAGTGCATCTATTCCTTCACCGAAAGTTATGTTTCCCGAAAGCCCAATATAGTTTTTCAGGTATTCCGGATCATCCGCTGCTGCACCGATTCCCGGAGTTTCGGTGTGTGATATGATTTCAACACCGGTAACGGTTCCGTCCGGGCTGACCCCGACCATCATTTCAATGGCACCGTTAAACCCCGACGGCAGAACGGAAACGCAGTACCCGAGCAGCGCACCGCCATCGTCGAGACGATAAACAGCTTTTATCGGCAGTTCGATATCCGCTTCGATTTCAGTTGTTGAATCGAATTTTGAGTAAATTCTGGAGATAGCTTCCTTGGTGGCTTTTGAGTTATTGCTTGCAATTCTGTCCTTTGTAAAGCCGTTTACCAAAGCCATCAGTAAAGCTATTACAGCGGAAATCAAAAGCAGCGGTATCGCAATTCGCAGATAAAAACGCATAGTATCATTCTTTTTTCCGGATGACACGATTTTATCGCTTTCAGATGCAGCTTCGTCGTTTTTGATTAATTTGTTTTCTGCCGAAGTATCCTGATCGTCTTTTTTTATAATCGGATTGTCATTTACTTTGGGTTCCTGAAGATCTTTGATTTCTTCTTTATTCTGCGCGGAGTTATTATCTTTCATTTCCCGCTGACCTCCGCTTTAATATTCTGCTTTCCTTTGCCGAAAGCTCTGGGTTTGGTAAATCTGTCGAGATAATAAACAAGAAGGTTCATTATCAGTATCGAAAATGACACGCCTTCGCTGTATCCGCCGAACATTCGGATGAAAATCGTCAGAAGTCCGCAGCCGGCTCCGAATATCAGCCTGGCTGTGTTATTCATCGGCGATGTCGTGTAGTCAGTTGCCATAAATACGGCTCCCAATATGAGTCCGCCGCCCATCATTTGAGCCAGTGTGTAGTCTATGGCATTTCCGGCGGGTGCTGTAAAAATCGAAATCAGTCCGACAGTCAGAATATATGCCGCAGGAA
>JAAZGC010000056.1 GCA_012511425.1 Clostridiales bacterium
ATATATCAAAGATTGTAGTATGGGAATGAAGAGCAGGGTGACTTGCTCTTTATATTTTTAAGGCGGATTTGCCGCCGGTGAGAAACATATAAAATGCAGGAAAATATAAATAACGGGGCGGGAAGCCCGATAAACGAAAAACCCGATTATTCGGAAGGGACCGGGAAAAGAAGACTTTCCTCCGCCGAAATAGCCGATGTTGCCCGCGAAATAGGAGAACCGGCGGCGGAATCACTCGGGCTTTACCTCTGGGACTGCGAATATTCAAAAGAAGGGCGCGAATGGGTTCTGTCTTACAGGATCGATTCCGAAGAGGGAGTAACTCTTGATGACTGCGAAGCGTTTTATAACGCGGTAGCGCCGCTGCTTGACCGGGCTGATCCGATTGACGGCTCATACGAACTTTCGGTTACAAGTCCGGGGATCGAGAGGAATATAAGGACTCCCGAGCATTACGAAGCCTGCGTTGGGGTAAAGATTCAGGTAAAGCTTTACGCCGCCGTCGGCGGCAGAAAGATAATCGTCGGTCTGCTCACAAGCTATGACGAAGAGCGTAAGACCATTGTTTTAAACGACGGTTCATCCGACATCGAGCTGCCGCTCGATAAAATATCCCGGGCGAATGTGTATTATGATTTTGAGGAAGATTTAAAAAAATGAGAGGCAAAAAAACCACCCGCCGCGCAAAGCAGCAGGACAACGAACTGCTCGGAGGACAGGAGCTGTTCATGGCTCTTGAGCTGCTCGAAAGAGAAAAGAAGATCCCGCAGGACTATATGATCGAAAAGCTGGACGCCGCGCTTGCGGGAGCATACAAGCGGGAATGCAGCGGAAACGACAACGTCCGAATCGTATTCGACCGGGAAAACAAAGAAGTCCGCATGTTCCAGATAAAAACGGTCGTCGAAAGCGTAGAGGATCCGATAACCGAAGTCTCGATATATGAAGCCAATAACCTTGGCAGCTACCGCGTCGGCGATACCTGCGAGTTCGAGATAAGACCGAAGAACTTCCGCCGCCTCAGCGCACAGACCGCAAAGCAGATGATCATTCAGGCCATCCGCGAAGCCGAGCGCTCCAGCATGATCCGCGAATACGAAAACAAGCGCGACGAGATAATAACGGTAAGGATCAAAGACGTCGAGATCGATCCGCTGACCGGTCTTCCCGGAGATGTCATAGTCGAAACGCTTTCCGACGCCGATGACGACGATCAGCCGAAGACCCGCGCGGATGAGATGAACAAAACCGCCCGTCTTTCAAAGGAAGAACAAATTCAGGGCGAGATATACATTCCCGGCGAGCTGCTGAAGGTTTATGTAACAAGAGTAAGCTCCGACCCCAACGGTCAGATAGTCACAATTTCGCGTACCGCGCCCGGACTTGTCAAGCGTCTGTTTGAGCTTGAAGTTCCGGAGATGCAGACCGGTGTCGTGGTGATAAAGAATATCGCCCGCGAAGCCGGCAGCCGCACAAAGATGTCGGTTCAGTCAAGAGACGAAAATGTCGACGCGATAGGCGCCTGCATCGGCCAGTACAGCTCAAGGATAAATGCGGTATCTGCCGAACTCAGCGGCGAAAAGATAGATATTATCGCATACAGCGACGATCCCGCCGAATATATCAAAGCGGCGCTTGCCCCGGCAAGGATCGACTCGGTAATCATGCTTGAAGACACCCACGGCTGCCGCGCCTATGTCGCCGAAGATCAGCTCAGCCTTGCGATAGGCAAGGAAGGGCAGAATGCGCGTCTTGCGGCAAGACTGACGACCTATAAGATCGACATCAAGATAACCGGCTCGGATATGCCGGCGTCAAAATCGAGATAAATAACCAAAAAGCATTTTTTTCCGGAGGATATGGTTTTGGAGGATCCGAAACGTTCCAAAGCAACTAAAACAGAAAAATCAGCTGCTGCACCGGCGAAGCAATCCGCCGCGCAGGGCAATAAAAAAATGCCGCTGCGCCGCTGCGTCGGCTGCGGTGAATCCAAGCCGAAAAAAGAACTTATCCGCGTGGTGCGGACTCCCGAGGCCGACATAATTCTCGACCCGACCGGAAAAAAATCGGGACGCGGAGCATATGTCTGCCGAGACAAAGCCTGCCTTCGCAAAGCTATGAAATCAAAGCGCCTCGAGCGCAGTCTTGAAACCGAGATTCCTGCGGATGTCTGCGAATCTCTTGAAAGGGAGCTTGAAACAGCCGATGAAAACACAGAAAAATGAAAGCTTCCCGGGCGGAGACATAAAAGCGGCGCTCAGCATTGCCGGTCTTTCAAAGAAAGCCGGCAGACTGGCTGTAGGCACCGATAAAGTCTGCGACGATATAAGAGGCGCAGGGACGGTAAGGCTTGTCGCCGCAGCGGAAGACATTTCCGCGAATACCGACAAACGGATAAGCGACTGCTGCAAATGGCACGGAGTCCAGCTTGAAAAATGCCCCTTTACTTCGGAACAGCTGGGGGCAGCGTTGGGCAGGGAAAGCGGCATCGCCTGCGCCGGTTTTACCGACGAAGGCTTTTCAAAGGCTTTTCTCGCGCGGCTGGGACGTCCGAGAGTCAAGCCGGAGAACCTGAGCGAAAAAGAAGAAGCTGAATTTGACAATCCGGAACCCCAACCGAAATCCGAACCTGTCAAAACAAAGGCGGCGGGCGATAAGAACGCCGAAAAAACAGCAAGACCGCAAAACAAACAGCGCCGTTTCGGCGAAGCGCGAGGCTTAAGACCGATAGGCGAAGTTAAATATAAAAAGTATACGACAAAGGCGATTAAGCCAGAGGCAAAAAAGCCGGGAGCGAGGCTGCAAAAAAAGACGGAAACGAAAAATAAAGACAAAAGCGGCTTATAAAATCGTGACGATCGAAAGGTCGTCAATCCGAACAGATAATATTTTGTTGACTCCGAAGACCGAATTCAAGCGGTCGACCGGTACCTGCAGGAGGTGCAGTTTTAATTGACAAATCAAAAATACCGAATAAGCGATCTGGCGAAGGACCTTGATGTTAAAGTAAAGGATATAACCGATATCCTTGCTTCAAGCGGCGGCGGAGCAAAAAATCGCCTTGCTGCGCTTACCCCCGATGAATTCAATCTGGTTATGAATACAATAACGTCAAATAATCAGACAACCCAGTTCGATAAATACATCTCGGGCGAAGCGGTGATAAAAACCGAACCCAAACCGGCTCCGGCACCGAAGAGCCCGGCTTCCACGAGCCAGGCTCCGACGAGTCAGGCTCCGACGGACCAGGCTAAGCAGAACCGATCTAAACCTGCGGAGACTGTTCCGTCGAAAGATGTGAAAACAGAAGCTGCCCCTGCAAGACAATCCGCACCCGCGGCTTCGTCTCAGGGCAGACCGGCTCAGGAAAGACCGCAGTCAGGCTCGCAGTCAAGACCGGCAGCTCAGGACAGAGGTTATCGTCAGCAGGACTCCCGTCCCGGCGACCGCAGACAGGGCGATCAAAGAAACCGTCAGCAGCAGCCTCAGTCATCAAGAGTAAATATAAGCGTACAGCCGCCTGAACCGAAGTCCACTTCGCAGGTCGGTCACGGCAGTCAGCGCCAGAACCTCATCACCGCCGAAGCGGAAGCCAAAAAAGCCGCTCAGGCCGCAAGAGAGGAAAGAAAGCGCCAGCAGGATCAAAGAACTTCTCAGCCGGGCGGCGCTCAGAGCCGAGCACAGAAGCAGGGATGGATCAACGGTCCGCAGCGCGGCAAACCCGCCGAGACCGCTCAGCAGTCACAGCCTGACCGCCGGCAGGGACAGAAACCTGCAGCTGGAACTCAGCCCGACCGTCAGCAGAAGACTGCGCCTGCAAAAGCACAGCCGGCAGCGAATCAGCAGAAGCCTGCCTCGCCTAAGCCCCCGGCAACGCGCCAGAGCGACCGCACGGCAGACCGCGCAGCTCGTTTCGAGAACAAACCGAATTTCAATGCACCCCAGAAACCGGCAAAAACCGTCAAAAAGGGCGAGCGCGACAGAACAAAGAGCGGAGTAATAATCCCGACGCCGACCGCGGGAACCGAATCAAGCACGGTCATCGTCACATCACAGACCGACAGCTCCTCCCGCATAAAGGGAGCCAAGGTTGTCGACACCCGCACTACGAATGTCGACCTTTCCAAATACGACGAGCGGCTTGAAAAGCTGGTGCCGGAAGCGCAGAAGAAAGAAAGCGCCGACAAGCAGAAGCTCAGGCGTCAGACCAGAACCGACAGGGAAAGCAATCGCAGCGCCTCCGACCGCAAACGGATGAAGACTCATCAGCCGGCAAAGAAGCCTCAGCTTGAGATCGAACTTCCGGATGAAATCGTTGTAAACGAGCTTGCAATGCGGCTGCACGTCACCGTTGCAGAGGTCATAAAGAAGCTTATGACGCTCGGAATTATGGCAAACGTCAACCAGGCGGTCGATTTTGATACCGCCGGTCTCGTAGCCATTGAATTCGGCGCCAAGGTCACGAAGGAAGTCATCGTAACGATCGAAGACAAGCTCCTTGACACCGCCGAAGACGATCCCGCCGATCTTGTCGAGCGTCCGCCGGTAGTCGTAGTCATGGGTCACGTCGACCACGGCAAAACCTCGCTGCTCGACGCTATCCGCAATACCAACGTAACAGCCGGAGAAGCCGGCGGCATTACCCAGAACATCGGCGCATACCGGGTTAATGTTAAAGGCAAGGACATCACCTTCCTTGACACCCCGGGACATGAAGCCTTCACCGCCATGCGCGCCCGCGGCGCAAAGGCTACAGATATCGCGGTTCTCGTTGTCGCCGCAGATGACGGCATAATGCCGCAGACGGTCGAGGCGATAAATCATGCCAAAGCCGCCGAAGTCGACATCATCGTCGCCATCAACAAGATGGATAAGCGCGGCGCCAACCCGCAGACGATAATGGAAAGCCTCACAAAATACGATCTCGTTCCCGAAGAGTGGGGCGGCGACGTCATGTGCGTCCCGGTTTCGGCTCTTACCGGAATGAATATCGATAAGCTGCTCGAGAATATCCTGCTTGTTGCCGAAGTAAGGGAATACAAAGCCAATCCCAACCGCAAGGCCAAAGGTGTCGTAATCGAAGCGCGGCTTGACAAGGGTATGGGTACGGTGGCAACCGTGCTTGTGCAGAACGGAACGCTCAACCCCGGAGACGTGGTCATCGCCGGAACATCGGTAGGCCACATCCGAGTAATGCGCGACGAAAAAGGCAACAACGTAAAATCTGCCGGGCCTTCGGTTCCGGTCGAAATCGTCGGCCTCGACGAAGTGCCGGTTTCCGGCGATGAATTCGCCGTGGTAGACGACGAAAAGATGGCAAGACAGCTCACCGAGCAGCGCCGCGAAGAATCGAGACAGGAAGCCTTCAAGGCAGCTCCGAGAGCGTCGCTTGACACTCTCTTCGACGAGGCTCAGGGCGGAAAGAAGACACTTAATATCGTCATCAAAGGCGATGTCGTCGGTTCGGTCGAAGCCGTCCGCAGCTCGCTTGAAAAGCTGTCGAACGACGAAGTCGAGCTTAAAGTCATTCATACCGCTGTCGGCGGCATCTCCGAAAACGATGTCATGCTGGCTTCGGTTTCCGATGCGATCATCGTCGGATTCAACGTCCGTCCCGACCGCCATGCGACCGAACTCGCCGACAGACAGAGCGTCGAAATCCGCACCTATCAGATCATCTATGAGATGATAGACGAAGTCGAAAAGGCTATGAAGGGCATGCTCGCGCCGACCTTTAAAGAAGTTGTGCTCGGCCGCGCCGAAGTCCGCCAGACAATCCATGTCTCCAGCGTCGGCACCATCGCCGGCTCGTATGTACAGGACGGAAAGATCACACGCACCGGGCACGTCCGCGTACTGCGCGACAGCGTCGTTATCTTCGACGACAAGATCGCCTCTCTCCGCCGCTTTAAGGACGACGTCCGCGAAGTTCAGCAGGGTTACGAATGCGGTATCAGCCTCGAAAAGTTCAACGACATCAAACTCGGCGATATCCTCGAATGCTACGAGATGAGACAGGTAGTCGACGACGCCGCATCAAAGGATTCGAAGAGATAAAATATCCGATTGACTGAATAAACAACAACTCTCCTTTTGCCGGACAAAAAGCAAGTCCGACAAAAGGAGAGCATTTTTTATTCTGTTGTTTAAATCCCCGAATCAAATCAGCGCCCCGAACAGCACATCCATGATATTGTCATACTTCGGCTTAAATATCTTTTTCGTCCGTTCGCTCATGTCGTTCCAGTCGTCTTCGAAATACCTGACCCACTCATCGACCGATCCGGTTTTGATTTTCCCCCTCTTAAAAGCTTCGGTGAAGCACATGGGGATATTATAATAATGTGAAATGATATCCGCGTCGCCGACGCATAATTCCTCGATATTTTCGGCGTTTTTGCTGCTTCTGTGATTAAATACACAGCCCATGACATGCGATTTTCTGTCATCGGGGTAGCCGTATTCGGAAAGAATACCGTATGTGATTGCAGCGCCGTTTTTGTGATGCTCATTTCTCTTGCCGAAATCCGAAACCAACGCAATATCATGCAAAAGAGCGCCGAGTTCGACTATTTCCTTATCGGCGCCGTATAAATCGGCCAATATCAGCGCTTCCTTCACGACAATCCTGATATGCTGCTCCCAGAAGTCAAAATGATCCTCGGATTTCTCGATGTGTTTCCGGTTGGCGGCCATCAGCCTGCCTTTGGCAAATTCGGTAACGGTCATTTTATGTTTTCCTCGGCTGTTCAGTTAATCGCCCGGCAGACAAAGGTCGTATATTTCTTTTCGGCAAGCACCGCACGGGCGCGCTCAAGCGATTCCGCGTCGCGGAAAAGACCGAACACGGAAGGACCCGAACCGCTCATGAGAGCGCCGGAGGCGCCGTTTTCAAGCATCAGCTGCTTTATCTGATTTCCAGATTCGGTAACCGTTTCAAAGCTGTTGTAAAGGTTTTGACAGACATTTTCGAGAGAACCGCTTTCAAGCGCCGGAAGCATTGTGTTTTCGGCTTCGGATAGACCTGTGGCAGAGAGCCTCTTATAAGCCTCCGCGGTATTTATCCGTTCTGCGCCTATCGCAATGAGTATATGACAGTCGGGTAAGGAGGCGCACTCGCTCAGCCGCTCGCCCATCCCCTGTCCGCGCCTGATTCCGCCCATGATGCAAAAGGGAACATCCATCCCTATCCTGACGCCGAGATTGCATAAATCAGCTTCGGAAAGCCCGGCGCCGAACAGCAGATTCATCCCGACAAGCACCGCCGCTGCGTCTGCAGAACCTCCCGCAAGCCCAGCGGCGATCGGGATATTCTTTTTGAGCGTTATGTTTACGCCGGTGCGGATATTCGGACACCGCTGATAAAACAGTGCCGCGGCGCGGAAAGCGAGATTTCGGATCGGCTCACGTGCAAGCGTGAGAGCTGTGCAGGTCAGCTTTATCCCCCGCTCGCGCGGGCTGAGCGTAACCTCGTCAAAGAGAGAAACCGACTGCATGACGGTGTCGATCTCATGATAACCGTTCGGCAGCCTTCTATGCACCCTGAGATATAGATTTATCTTTGCAGCGGCAAGATAGCGAATTTCGTTAAGCATTGTTATTTATCTTAAAATTATATACCGAACCCGAGCCGGTTCACGGTGTCAAAAATCGGCAGACCGCTAACGCTGATCGCTTTGAAGGTGCAAAGCTCCTGACAGCAGAAGCAGCGTATGCATTTTTTCGTATCGATGGAAGCCACGTTTTTTCCGCGCTTTTCCTCTAATTTTATCGCTTTCACCGGGCAATAGCTCACGCATTCGCCGCAGGAGCGGCAGAGAGAATGGTCGATTTTCGGACGCGACCTTAAAACTTCGGGTATATTTCTCAGCGGTGCCAGCGGATTCGGAGAAGCGGGTCTGAAGTCGGGTACTTTAAGCTTTTCGATGCTGTCTCCCGATATGACAAGCTCGGAGCCGGTTTGTACCGAATATCCGCGCTCGCAGGAAAGCTCGTTTATCGGAACCTGTCCTTCATGCCCGATAAGCGCCGCCGCGGCGACATCCGACTGGAACGGCGAAAAAGAGGTAAGTATCGCATTCACCTTCCGCGGAGTTCCGGCGGAAGGACCGTTGCCTTCCATCCCTTCGATCCCGTCGGTTATGCAGAGAAAGTCTTTCGCTTCATACAGAAGACGGCAAAGGTCGGTGATAAAGCTGAAGAACATACGCAGGTCATGGTTGTATCGGGCGTGTGTCTCGAATTTCTTGACCCCGGGGACGGCGCCGAACATATTCTTCACCCCCGCCGTCATTCCGGCGAGCGCGTGAGTTTTGAGCTTGCAGCAGTCGATTATCATATCTGCCGTGCAGAGCGGCTCGAGTATGTCAAAGGATTTTGATGCGACTCCTTCGGCGTATGCAACTGTCCGGAAGCTCGTGTCGAAATTCAGCACGGCTCCGGAGTCTTCCGCCGCCGCTTCCATGCCGCAGATGCGATAGAGCGGGCGGAGAATCCCTTCCGAGTATCCGCCGCCGTTGCTTTCGGCGATCATTACATCTGCGCCGGCGGAGACGAAGATGCGGCAGACCGCCTCAATTACCGCGGGATGAGTCGTCGCGGCTTTTTCGGGGGCATATCGTATAAGCAGATTCGGCTTCACGACAACCCGCCGCCCCGCTTGGGAGCGCGGATCAAATCCGAGGGCGTCGAAGCGCCGGCGCAGGATGGATTCAATCAGTCCGGCGTCGTAGCTTTCCGCAAAATCAATGCCCACCGCGGCGCGGTCGTCGATTTCCGTTCTGCGGGCAACCGGCAGGACGGAGTTGTTTTGACTGTCAGTCATTCATCAGACCTTCCATAAGGGTTATAAGTTCACCGAAATACGAGAGAGCGTTTGAAACGGGTTCGTTGGTGGTCATGTCAACTCCGGCGCGTTTGAGCAATGTTATCGGGTCGTCGATGCATCCGGAGGACAGGAATTCAAGATAAGCCTTAACCGCCGGCTCTCCTTCTTCTTTTATTTTCCTGGAAACCGCAACTGCCGCCGAGAAAGCGGTGGCATACTGAAAGACATAGAAATCCCTGAAGAAATGCGGAATCCTCGACCACTCAAGCCCGATAGGCTCGTCAACTACAATGTTATCGCCGTAATATAGCCGATTAAGCTTGTAATATATGTCAATAAGCAGGTCTGCGGTCAATGTGGCGCCGTTTTCCGCCGCTTCGGCGAATTTCGCTTCAAATTCGGCGAACATCGTCTGGCGATAAACGGTGGTGCGGAACTGCTCTAAGAAGTAGTTGATGAGATAAGCTTTTCTTCTCGGATCGGCTGTGTTTTCGAGCAGATAGCTCATCAGCAGGCATTCGTTTGTGGTGGAAGCGACTTCGGCGTTAAAGATCACATAGTCCATATAAGAAACCGGCTGATGCTTTGCCGAGAGATAGCTGTGCAGCGCGTGGCCCATCTCGTGCGCGAGAGTGAACATCGAGTCGAGGCTGTCCTTGTAGTTCATCAGCACAAGCGGATGCGGCAGGCTGCCGGAGGAATAGGCACCGGAAACCTTGCCCTCGTTTTCGTAAACGTCGATCCAGCGGCTGTCAAATCCGTGCTTCAAAATCGCAAGATATTCATCTCCGAGCGGCTTGAGCGCCTTTAGAATAGTCTCTTTTGCTTCCTCATATGAAATTTTCTCGTCGAATTCGGAAACGATCGGCGCGTAAACGTCATACATATGAAGCTCGTCCACGCCCATCAGCTTCTTCCGCAGCGCCATATAGTCGTACATCTTGTCGAGGTTTTGGTGAACCGCCTCGATAAGCGCGTCATAAACCGATACCGGCACCTCGTTTGAGTCGAGAGAAGCGGTGCGCGCGTCGGGATATTTCCTCAGCCGTGCGTTGAACATAAGGCTCTTCATCTGACCGTCGAGCAGGGCGGCGGAGGTGTTTTTGTATTGCCCGAAAACTCCGTAGAAGGTGTTGAAAGCGTTTTCGCGCAGAGTTCTGTCGGGAGATTCCATCAGCGGGATATATGAAGACTGTGTGAGCGGGTGGCTTTCCCCCTTCGAGTCTTTCACATCCGGGAATTTCAGGTCGGCCGCGTTGAATATCCTGTAAACGCTGCCCGGCACATTCTGCATCTCGCCGGTCATAGCGATTATCCGCTCCTCCGCATCGGATAGAATGTGTTCCTTTGTGCGGCGGATCATATAAAGCTTGCGGCGGTACATTTCAAGCCCCGGCTCGTCTTTGTAGAAGCTGTCAATCGTTTCATCGGGTATCGCGGTAATCTCGGGGACGATAAACGAAGTCAACGCGCCGAATTCGGTGAAATAGGCTATGACTTTCCCCTTCATATCCTGATAAAATGAATTCGAGGTGTCTTCATCAGAGCGCCGCATCGCATAGTTTGCAAGCTTTTCGGCGTCGGGAATGAGCGAATCATAAAGCTTGAGAAGCGAATAAAGGTTACGGGCGCTCCGGCCGAGCTTTCCTCTGTATCCGGCAAACTCCGGGGTTTTCGCTTTTAATATATCAAATGCCTCGCTCCATTGCTCATCGCTTTTGTAGAAATTTTCAAGGTTCCATTTATGGCACTCCGGAATTTCGGAGCGCTTGGGTGTGCGTTTATCGGCCATTTCAGTCTGCCTTTCGGTTGGTTTTAAACTTATCGTTCTAATTATACATCTCTTGATATCGAAATTCAATATAATAAAAGTAAATCTTTGAAATAACAAAGAATCAATTCCGTGATTGACTGATGGTTTCGGATGTGGTATAATAATCCAAAGGAAGTGATTCAAGTGAAGCAGGATAAAACTCCGATACAGCGGCTCTACGAGCGGATACCCAAAACCCGGTGCAAAGCCGGCTGTTTTCGATGCTGCATAAACTATGTCCAGATGGCTTCCGAAGAGAAGGAGCGTATGGGCGGCTACGACTGGCAGGAACGCTGTCCTCATCTGACCGCCGACGGCAAATGCGGCGTTTACGATGCAAGACCGCTCACCTGCCGGCTTTACGGCGCATCGGAGCTGCTTTGCTGTCCCGACTGCGAGTGCAAAGAGCCTTTGGGGGAAGACGAGACAAAAAAACTGCTTTGCGAATATTTCAAAGAAGCGGGAAAATTGATTTAACAGGGAAGTACTGTAATAAACACAAAAAGCTGCGGCAAAAACAAGGATTGCCGCAGCTTATTTATCTGTTGCGCCGAATTAAATTAAGCCTTTCATGTAATCCAAACCCCACTGATGCATGAAACGGCAGATAAGGTCGTCTTTGCTGTATAGCTTTGTGCTGTCCGTATCTCCGTATCGGCGGGCAAGCTCCGACAAAGGGATTGTTTTATTCACAGTCATGCCCGGCGTTGCGCATTAAAGGTCAGGGAGACGCAAAAATGCGTCTCCCGCTGTTTGTTATATTAATTTTCCGCTGTCGCCGCGTCCTCATAAAGGATAAGCTCGCTCGAAAGGCTTGACGGGATATAAGCCTTAAGGCCGTCGCGGATAAGCGAGGAGCCTTCGTATATCGCGGATGAGCGGCTGTTGTCGAAATAAACTTTATAAGTCTTCGAAGGATCAATTCCCCGCGGGATAACGACAACATTATCCTGCTTTGAAAGACAGGGGGTGAATACCGCGATAACGCCGCGAGAGCCGTCGGGAGCAGCCTCCTCGATTATCACCGGCTCTCCGCGCTTGAAAGCGGTATTATCCTCGGTGTGGTGAAAGATAAGGCAATCAGGCAGTATTTTCCGGATGAAATTCTTGTATATCGCGACCTCATGCGCGGCGAACTCGAATGCGGCGTCGTTCATAACGGCGGTGCGCGGACCTAAAACGTTAAGCGACAGATGTCCGAGCATGGCGTTACGGAAGTGGAAGGCTAAATCCGCCGCGGTATGGCAGCCCATTCCGGAGACCAGCCGGTCGACACGTTCCGGCGGAAGCGCCGCCGTCATGCCGTTGGTTATCATCAAGGAAACCGGCGCTACCTGATTGTCGGAGACCCAGGTGTGGCTGAAATACCTCAAAATCCCGACATCGGTGCGGGCGCCGCCGCTGGCGCAGTTTTCAAATACCACATCCGGGAAGCGCAGCTTCAGCCGCTTGTACATCTCATATACCGCGTCGAAGTGCCGTATCG
>JAAZGC010000057.1 GCA_012511425.1 Clostridiales bacterium
CGGAATTTTCACCGAGGCTCTAACCGCCCTGACTATCTTTCCGGCAGTATCCGGTTGTCTCATGAGCGATGAGCCTTCGCCGTTGGAAACAATCTTCTTCATTGGACAGCCCATGTTTATATCGATTGCATCCGGCCGGAATGTTTCTTCGATTCGTGCGGCAGCCGATGCCATTATCGCCGGATCGGAGCCGAAAAGCTGTATTGCGACCGGGCGGTCAAATGAGGAAAACTCGGCAAGTTCGGCAGTCTTATCAGAGCCGAATTCAAGCGCTTTTGCCGAAATCATTTCGGTCACGGCATATTCGCATCCGAATTCACGCATAATCTCTCTGTATGCCCTGTCGGTAACGCCTGCCATCGGCGCTAAAGAGATACCGTTTTTAAGTTTAATATTTCCGAAACGCATTTATATTAAAATGTGGTGTGAGTTCTTTTTATACAAAAGATTATAGCACACTCGCCTGTTTTTGTCAAGCAATTAAGCGGCTTGTCTTATTAAAATTGATTTAAGTTTGTAATTTGAAAACGAATATAACAGTCGGTTTACAGCCGTAAAGAAATAAATGCGGAGGGCTGCGCCCTCCGGCATTTAAGTTATTATTCGCCGTGCTGAAGTTTATAAGCTTTTATGGTATTCTTCAGCAGCATGGTTATCGTCATCGGTCCTACGCCGCCGGGAACCGGAGTTATATAAGAAGCTTTTTCGCTGACCGAATCGAAGTCGACATCTCCGCAGAGTTTGTTGTTTTCGTCGCGGTTCATCCCTACGTCTATAACAATCGCACCATCCGCGACCATGTCCGCAGTAATAAATTTCGCGCGGCCGATCGCGACGATAAGGATATCCGCCTTCGCCGTTATCTCGGCTAAATTCCGGGTTTTTGAATGACAGATGGTTACGGTGCCGTCGGCTTTAAGAAGCAGCATCGCCATTGGCTTACCTACAATGTTGGAACGGCCGACCACGACGCAGTTTTTGCCTTTGACCTCAATCCCGCTGCGCTTCAGAAGTTCCATCACTCCGGCGGGTGTGCAGGGCAGGAATATCGGGTCGCCGAGCATGATATGACCGACATTGATGGCGCTGAAAGCGTCGACATCTTTTTTTGGATCTATCCTTGCGATGACTTCATCTTCGGACAATCCTTTCGGCAATGGCAGCTGAACGAGAATACCGCTGATCTTTTCGTCGGCGTTAAGTTTATCAATAAGTGCGAGAAGCTCCTGCTGAGTTGTGTCTGCGGAAAGCTCATGAACTTCGGAATAGATTCCGGTATCTTCACATGCTTTATGCTTGTTGCGAACATAGACCTTTGAAGCCGGGTCGTCTCCGACGATAACAACTGCAAGTCCGGGCTTCTGATGCATTTGAGCTACTTCGGCTGCAATCTCACCTCGGATAGCCGCAGATATCGCTTTACCGTCAATTATATTCATTTTGCTTCGTCCTTTTTGTCCTCTTCTTTTTTCGGGTCGTTGTTAATCTCTTCTTTATCTTCCGAATCTTTTTTCTCGAGTTTGTCATCGGGTTTATCCGGAGATTCTTCGGCGGATTTCTCAGCCGCTTCCTTTGTCGTTTCGGATGTTTTCGGCTTTACTGTACCAGTCTTGATATCGTTCCGGTTTGGCTTTTCAGCTGCGACAGATGCAATTTCGGGGTTTTCATCTGACTGATAAAGGTAAGCGTATTTTGCTACTGCATTCGGGTTGTCACGGTTTTTATATCTCATGATTATGATAAGAGCTATTCCCGCCGCACAAGACAGAATCGCAACGAGCTGTGATATCCTGATCGGTCCGACATAGAGACTGTCTGTTCTGAGCCCTTCTATGAATAACCTGCCGAATCCGTACCAGCTTACATACCAGAGAAAGACTTCGCCGTCGGATTTCTTCTTTTTATAAAAGATGCTTATCAAGATAAAGCCGATGAAATTCCAAATGGATTCATACAGAAAAGTAGGGTGAACGTAGATGGTTTCCGGGTTATATATATTCTGAATACCCATCCTCCAAGGAAGGGTGGTTTCGGAACCGTAAGCCTCGGCGTTGACGAAGTTTCCCCAGCGGCCGACAATCTGACCCACCATAAGCGACGGAGCGCCGAGATCGAAAAGTTTTCCGATATTCAGCTTTTTGATCTTGGCGACGACAAAGGCAGTGAGGAAACCGGCGATAATTCCCCCGTAAATGGCGAGACCGCCGTTCCAGATGGCTATTATATCGTAAAAGCTGTTATAATTTTCGTGCTTCATTATCACATAATAAAGCCGTGCTCCTATAACGCCGAATATAACGCAGTAAATAGCAAGGTCGAGAATATCATCGGCAACGACTCCCTCTTTTTTTGCGCGAAGGAACGCAAGCGAAACCGCAGCGATAATTCCCAGAGTTATTATAATTCCGTACCAGGTGATGTCGCGGCCGAACAGCGAGAATGCGACGGTATTTACCGAAAAACCTTCGATTCCGAGTCCGGGGAACGAGATAATGCTTGTCATTTGGTCACTCCCGAATGTCAATCGTCAACCGGGCGAACAACGCTCATGGCGTAATTCCGCTCCGTGAAAACTCTTTGTATCAGCGAATTTGCGTCTTCGACGGTTACATTGCCCAATATATCGGCGTAATCGAGGATATCGCCGCCGTCGAATAAACTGTTGAGAAAACCGTTTGCAATGCTTGATGTAGATTCAAAGCCGCGGACGGTATTTGCGACCTGAACCCGCTTGAAGCTTGAAAATTGCTTCTCGTCGAGTCCTTCGGACTTGATTTTTTCCATATGCGAAGTAAAGCGCTCAAATATCTTTTCCGGCTCGTCCGCTTCGCCACCGAGGGTAAAGAAGCTGAAGTCGCGGTTATTTTCGCTCCAAAGACTGAGGTTATTTGAAAGCAAGCCTTCTTCATAAAGTTCATTGAAGAAATCGGAGCTTGAGCCGAACAGCATATCAGATACTATGCTCATAACGGCGGAGGCTTTCATTCTGTCGACACCGTCTTCGGGTATAAATGCGTTCTTGATACCGATATCGAACATCGGACGGGCTACCTTCATCTTTTTTTCGGAGCGGGGGCGGTGAACTTCCGGTTTATCGGACTCGCGGATTCTCTCGATTTCGATATCGGGACTGACGGAAAGCACCGAATCGCAGACGGAAAGAACCTTATCCGGATCTATGTCGCCGCAGACGCAGAGAGACATATTGTTAAGATTATAGAATACATTGTAGCAGCGGTAAAGGATATCTGCAGTAATTTTTGATATCGACTCAACGGTTCCGGCGATCTCTTTGCGGACGCTGTTGCGGGCATACATGTTCTTAAGCAGATCGAATATAAGCACATTTCCCGGACTGTCTTCGCGCATACGAATCTCCTGCGCTATTATTCCCTGCTCTTTTGCGACGGTTTCGGGAGTGAAATACGGATGAGTTACGAAATCAAGCAGGATATCGAGATTCTCATAGAAATTCGATGTGCTGGAAAAAAGATATGCGGTAAGCTGAAAGCTCGTGTATGCGTTTGCGGAAGCGCCGTATTTTGCGTAGCGCTTAAAAGTGTCGACTCCGTCTTCGTTTTCGAACATCTTGTGTTCGAGAAAATGAGCGATGCCATCCGGCACTTCGGTGTATTCGGCGTCGCCTTTAAGTCTGAATTTGTTGTCGATGGAACCGTAGCGGGTACCGAAAATTGCGTATGAAACGCTCATCTTTTTCGGAAAAACATAGACGTCAAGTCCGCTTTTATGGTGTATATAATAGTATTTTTCTTTTAAATACGGGTTTTCCTTGACCTTAAAAACAGTATTAGTCAGAAACATCCTCATCTTCTCCTTCTTCCGTATCGGCTTCTTCGGTTCCGTGCATGAAATAAACTGTATCAAGGGAAACTCCTGCGGCTTTTTGCATTACCTCTTCCCTTGTGACTTTCATTATCTTGTCGACATTCTCGAGCGGAGAATCCTCGCGACCGGCAAGTAAACGACCCAAATACCAAGCCTCAAGGGAGCCTTTTTGGTCGTATATCTCCTTATAACCGTTGCAGAGCGAGAGCTTTGCGTTTTCAAGCTCTTTATCGGTGAAGTCACCTTCCGCGACAAGACCGAGCTGGCGTAGTATTTCGGCTTGCGCTTTATCCTTTTCGGTGTTCTCAATTCCCGATGAGACTAACATTATGCCTTTAAAAGCCTCATTACTGGCCCAGCAGTAATAGCATAGGCTCAACCTTTCTCTGACGTTTTCAAAAAGCTTACAGGTCGGCGAACCGCCGTAGAGCTCGCAGAAAACTTTAAACATATGATAATCGGGGTCTTCAAGGACAGAACCGGAACGGAAGCCCAAAACCAATTTCCCTTGCTTTGCCAATATGTCTTCTGTTATTTCCCTGGGCTCATTATCGGCTTTGCGCTTTACATCTGCTGACAGAGCGGGGACTTTAACGCCGTCACTTAAAGGAACCATAAGGTTCTTTATAAGACCGTTTACCCGGTCGACATCGGCATTACCGACATAAAATATCTCTATCCGGCAGTTCTTGAAAATGCTCTTGTAATGCTCCATCAATTCCTCCGGTTTTATCTTTTCGACTTGCTCTATGGTTCCCGTGACGGATACCGAGTAGCTTTCACCGGCGCACATTTCTTCAACACAGCGCTCAAGCGCCCAGCCACTCTTGTTGTTGATTTTGGCTTTTATATCATCGATAAGGTTTTTCTTCTCGGTTTCGACATAATCCGTCCTTAAACCGCCGTTTTCAAGCGCCGGTTCGAACAACACCTCGGATAAGATTTTTAAAGCTTCCGACATTATATCGGTTTCATCGACTGCATATTCGCTTTTCAGCATACCGAGACTGAAGCCGAAGATCTGGGTTTCCCCTCTTTTATAATTGTGATCTGACAGACCGGTACCGTAGATATCGTCAAGCGCCCGGGAAAGTGATTTCATATCCGGCCAGCTTTTTGTTCCGCGGCCAAGCACCTTGACAAGCAACGCATTTAAAGCCGCTTTTTCCGAATTCAGCGGCGTCAGAAAATTGACCGATATGCGGTCGGTTTTAAATTTATCCGCGGGTATCACATTAAGTGTAATTCCCTCGGCGATGGCCTTCTTTAATAACTGCATCGACGCATACTCCTCATTTTAATTATTGTATTACTGATATATTACAACTTATGCAGCTTGATTTCAATACATTTCATGTGAATTTTGACTGCATATCAACTTATATTGATTATTTTTTGATTGTGATCAGTACCGGGGTGTCTTCATTTGCAATTATCGGCTCTTTTCCGTATAAATCGAAGCAGCTATAAAGCCAATCCCAGCTGCCGCCGCAAATAAGATGGCTAAGATTTATACCGTTTGTTGATATCAGCGGAGGACGCTTTTGTTTCGGTCCGTGTATACAGAAGATAAGAGTCGATCAGTAATATATTTTCTCTTCAATGAAATTTGATTGAGCGGTATTTGCCGACGAAGAACCGACATAAAGTAGTTCTCCGTCAAAACCAACAGAAAATGAAGTTGTCGGATGCGATGATCCGCCGGAAAATTCTATGGAGGCTGTCTCTATTTTCAGCTCACCTGCTTTGATAATGCTGTCCTCGTCTGCCGCAAAATATTCGATTATAACACCTCGGCTTTTTGCGGATGTTTCAATCTCGGCGGTTATGCCTTTCGTGGCTTCGTCGTAAGGCGAAGGAAGCAGGACTGTTTCTACCCGGCAGCGATCAAGCAGATATGCAATCTGAGAAACAGACCTTACATGAAGGTGAGTAAGGATAAAAACATCAATATCGCAGCTGTGGAAATATTCGCCCACAAGACCGTCGGCGATCTGAATATCCTTTTTTGAGCCGTCGCTTGAATCGATTGCGAGAGTGACTCCGCCGGATCGGATACAGATCACATCGTTTTTTCCGACCGGCTGATATACCGCGCGTATCGATCTGCTCGCAGCAAGCTCATAAATTCCCGCTCCGCCGAGATAGACCGCGAAAGTGCAAATACAGACAAGAGAAAAGGATTTCAGCGAAAGCTTTTTCACGATAAGCAATATTATAACCGCAGCGATGAATAATGCGGCAATCACAGGAAAAAAGGCGTAATTCAGCGATACCATGATTCCGCGCAGTCTACCGAAGTATTTTACCCCGTCGAGAATCGCCTGAGCAATGCCGTTTGCCGGAACTGCAAGCAAAAGACAGAGAGGTTTTATAGGCAGCAAAACAGCTATCGCAGCCGAAAGACCGATTAATATTGCCAGAGGATATTCAAAAATCAAATTGGTCAGAGCCGAAACAAGTGAAATTCTGCCGAAAAAAATCCAGACAACCGGCAGTGAAAATAGAATCGCCGAGAAAGTGCAGGTTATGTTTCCTAAAACAGACAGCAGCTCTGCTGCAAGTTTGCGAGCCGTGCCTGATTTTACGGTCTTATTCTTCAGCGCTTTTTCTTTAATCGCTTTTATTTTTTCGGAAAAAGCAGCACCCAGAGTGGTTATTCCGAGCGTCGTCGTAAATGATAGGAGAAAACCGATATCGACGACAGATGCGGGAGATACAAAAAGCATCAAAGCCCCGGAAAAGAAGAGTGATGTGACGGGGTCCGCCGTTCTCATCAGCGCCTGAGCCGCCAATGCAATGAAAAACATAAGCGATGCCCGGGCTACCGAAGCCGGCATACCGGTCAGCAGCATGTAGAAGAGTATCGATGAAAAAAGCAGCACCCTTTTCCCTCTTGTGCCTATTTTGCAGATGTCAAGAAAACCGGAGAGCAGCATTATAATTACCGAAAGGTGCATTCCGGAAATCGCCAGCATATGCGGCAATCCGGCTCTTGTGAAATCCCGCTTGACTGCGTCGGAAAGTTCCGAGCGATCCCCTAATATAAGAGCAGCGACAAGGTCGAGACGATCGTCCGAGAAATATTGAGAAAGTCCTTCAGATATATTATGGTTAAGTGCTCTCAACCAGTATAGAAGCCCTCCCCTTTTTTCATCCAAAATCTCGACCGAACCGGGAACCGTGTTTTCAAAAGCAATCTCGATTCCCTGCGAACGGGCGTAAGTTCTATAATCAAAATACCTTGTGTAAGCAGAAATATCACATCCGAGTGCTTTAACCGAAATCAGGTCGCCATCGGAAAGAACCGCGTTATAAGTAGTATAAAACAGCGATTTAAATCGGGTTTTCTTTCCGTCGACTGAGCGCACATTCAATTTATATCGCCCGCTGTAAATATTCTCCGACTGCACTTCATAGACAATGCCGGTGATTTCATGTTCATCACCTTTATATTCGGCAATTTTGCCGCAGATTACACCAAAATAAAGCGCCGAGACGGCAAAAGCGAGTGATGACGTAAGCAGAAGCGCATTAATAATCTTTTTGTGAATGCGTACTCTGAGCGGTTTTATAAAAAGCGCCGCCGCAGAAAATGCCAGAATACATGCGACAATCGCAGACATATACACGGGCAGAAGATAAGCGGCTGCGGAGCAAATAAAGAACACCCCGCAAACAGTCGCAAGCGGTCTTACTTCCCAAAATCTACTCATATAACTTTAATTAAAGCCTATTTTAAACGGTTTGTTTATGCCGAGGTGTTTCAGTTATTGTGAATCTTAACGTTTTCGCTTTCGAGTATATTCTGTAGCTTTCGGATATCCGGTTTCCAGATGCGGGTTCTGTTCTTTATCGATTCGGCGGCAGCGAGGCCGGCGGCTTGGCAGGTTATAATTGCCGGTGGGATAACCCTCAATACATCCCAGCCGTATCCGTCACCGGAAGCGGTTCTGCCGGCGGTTATAATACCGTCAAATCCGGTTTTTACAAGCACGCCGTAACGCACTTCATAAAGATATTCGCGGCCGTCGAAATCGCAGATTGCTCCTATCGAGTCATCATACCTTATGCCGGAATCTTCGGGGCAGAGCGTCGCATCGCCGTCAAGCCGTCTTGTCGCGCGGAAATTTACCATGCCGGGAATCTGAACGAGATCCCTTGAAAGCCGGTCGTCTTTTTTCAGTTTTCCGAGCATCCTTATCTGGCTTGATACTGTGTATTTCGATATGTCATCGGCGTCGGTGCCGTCGAACAGCGGCATATCTATCGGATGTCCGTGTCCGTAGAGATTTGAATGTCCGCCCGAGACGCCGCGGTATATATTTCCGATGTTACCGGACTCGATTGCTTTTTTAATGCTGTCCATGTTTATGACTTTACCGAAATACGAATCATAATTGCCGCGTTTCAGAGTCGGGGCACCCATTTTGTATAACAGATCCGCGTCGCCGGTAACATCGACGACGATTTTCGATTTATAGAAGC
>JAAZGC010000358.1 GCA_012511425.1 Clostridiales bacterium
CCCCTGTTTACGATACGGCGCAGGCGGCGATTTCAAAGCTCTGCGAGAGGGATGCGGCGCTGACATATTTCCACGACCGCTGGCACCCGAACGAACACGGCTATAAAATCTACGCCGACACCCTCTGGGAGAAGCTGAAAAACCTGCTCTGAACACTGTTCCGCATATAAAAACAAGCCGAAATTGTCAAATGTATTGACAAATAAATCTGTACGCTGATTTTTTGGCATCAGGGAGCGAATTCTTTTGACAAATAAGAATCATCAATCGCTAAAGATTGCTTTATTTGCATTACTGTTAATACTCATGATTTCTGCGCTTATATATCAATATCCTCATGAAATTGCTGTTAATTCCAAGGCTATTTTAAATTCCGATAATGATGTTATAATAAATGTATCATTATTATTAACAAAAAGAAATCATATTTTCAGAC
Source organism: Clostridiales bacterium (assembly GCA_012511425.1). Lineage (GTDB taxonomy): Bacteria > Bacillota > Clostridia > Oscillospirales > CAG-272 > JAAZGC01. Next base: position 437 of record JAAZGC010000358.1, read on the forward strand.
CTGCCCAAATTACAGGAAATATTATCTTTGACGGCATTGAATATGAAAACATGGCAACAATGGGGTGTGATGTTTTTGATGCAAATAGTTTTTGGAAAAATTTACAGCTGAAATTTCAGGGTTTTACATATGACTTATTCGTCAGATCTGATTTAAAAGGCAGACAAATCGAATATTTTAAAGATACGATACTTATCGAATCTTCAACTGATAACGAAATTATAATACGTAAATTCACCGAATCGATTGAGGATTCGAGTAAAAGAACTGCTTTTTATACTATAAAATCGAATCCGTGATAAGCAAAGCTTAATAATAACATAACAGAGCTGTCACAATATCAGCTCTGTTTTTTTCGATTATGAAGCTTTATTTGACACCGTCTAAGCAAGCAAAGACAATCGTTCCGCCTTGTTATATAAGACGAGTTAAATATTTAATAAACTTTATTTGCAAAATAATCTTCTTAAAAATACTTTTTTGTCCTGTATCGCAAGTGCTTTCTGTTTTTCGGCGCTCTGAATCCCCCGCTCCAAACGCGGGCCGTCTTTTTTAAGTTTTGATTAATTTAATATCGTCCGCTTGCAATAAGTTCGTTAAAGTGGTATAATTATTTTGAATTGTTAATAATAACCCCCGGATATACAACGGCGCCCGCAGCGCGGCGCAGATAACGGAGACTTATCCCGAAATGAAAGTGCTTGTTTTAACGATAACCGCCGGCGGCGGCCACAACTCGACCGCCCGCGCGGTACAGCGCGGCCTCGAAGCGCTCGGCATCGAGTGCAAGGTGCTTGACGCTTACTACTACCTCGGCAAAGCGCTCGGCGACACGGTATCCGGAGGATATCACTTTGCGGTCAAATCTGCGTACCGCACGGTATACCGCCAGCTTGAGCAGCGAAAGGGCAACAGCTACAAGATGTCGCCGACAAGGCTTACCAACATGGCGCTTGCGCAGAAGCTCCGCAAATTCACCGACGAATACGACCCGGACGTTATCGTCTGCACCCACATTTTCGCCGGGATCATGGTGGACATCATGAAGCAGCTCGGCGAAATCCGCGCAAAAACGATCGGAATCCTCACCGACTTCAGCTTTCACCCTTACTGGGAGGAGGCGCTGCGATTCGACTATGTCGTCACGCCGAACGAGCTGCTGCTCGACAAGGCGCTTAAAAAAGGCTTCCGCGAAGACCAGATTCTTCCTTTCGGCATTCCGATAGACCCGAAATTCGCGGTGGAAATCCCCCGCGAAGAAGCCGCCCGCGCGTCCGGGCTTGACCCGAACAGCCCGATAGTGCTTTATATGAGCGGTTCGATGGGATTCGGAGATATCGAAAAAACGGTCAAGTCGATAGACGAAGTCGAATTTGATTTCCAGACCGTCGTCGTCACCGGCAACAACGCCCATGCGCTGAAAAATCTCAAAAAGCTTAAGCTCAAAAAGAAATTCATCCTGCTCGGCTTTACCGACAAAGTCGACGTGCTGATGGCCGCCGCCGACGCAATCATATCGAAACCCGGCGGGCTGACGACTTCGGAAAGCCTCGCGCGGCGGCTGCCGATGATAATCGACGACCCGATCCCCGGCCATGAAGACAGAAACACCGAATTTCTTCTGAACCTCGGCGCGGCAATGCTGATAACCGACACCTTCCCGATCGACGAGGTGCTTTACACCTTCTTCAACTTCCCCCGCCGCAGAGAGCTGATGAAAGAGAGCATCGACCTTATCAGAAAACCGGATTCAACTGCCACCCTCTGCGAATTTATCTCAAAGCTTGAACCGGAACCGGCAGCGGAAACCCCCGGTAAAAAGAAATGACAGGGCAAAACACCCCTCTGGCGGAGAAACTCCGGCCGGCATCCTTCGACGAAATGGTCGGACAGGAGCGGCTTTTCGGAAAAAACGGCGCAATCCGCCGCATCCTTGACTCCGGATATCTGCCGAACATGGTCTTCTACGGTCCGCCCGGCACCGGCAAAACGACCGCTGCCGAGATAATCGCCCGCGGCTCCGACAAGACGATCCGTCGGCTCAACGCAACCACCGCGAGCCTCGCCGACGTCAAAAGCGCCATCGCCGACACATCGACGCTTTTCGGCTCCGGCGGAATCCTGCTCTACCTCGACGAGATACAGTATTTCAACAAAAAACAGCAGCAGACGCTGCTCGAATATATGGAGGACGGACGGGTCACTCTCATCGCGTCGACGACGGAAAATCCGTATCTTTACGTCTACGCGGCGGTTTTGAGCCGAAGTTCCGTTTTTGAGTTTCTGCCGGTCTCGCCGGAGGAGA
>JAAZGC010000359.1 GCA_012511425.1 Clostridiales bacterium
ACCGCGCTCATCCGCCAGACCGGAACACTTGATATCTGCCCCGACTTCATTCTTCCGATAACCGGTTTTGACCCGGAAAGGCTTGTTAATGCCGCCGTATGCGCAATCGAAAACCGGCAAGCCATGAGTGAAATATTAACAAGGAACGCAGATAAACTGCGCCGCCGCGCCGAGACCGATCCCCTGCTCGCGCTGGAGATACTCGCAAAGCCCGACATGAATCACAAAAATTGACTTTAATAATGTATATTTATGCTTTTTACTTTAATTTTACACAAGCATTCATAATATCACGTTGATTTTGTCACAAATTAGTTGTATGATTATCATAATAACAAAGAGCTTCGAGTTATTATATCTTATAAGAATATAATTTCCGGCTCCGAGTTAGTCAGAAACATACCGGAAAGGACTTTTTTATGAAAAAATTATTCTCTGTTTTGCTCACCGTTGCTCTCGTCGCAATGCTCGGAGCAGTCGTTTTCGCAGCTAACCCCGACACCAAATTCAAAGCTGTAAACGGAACTGCCGTTGTCGACGGCGTTAAAGACGAGATCTATACGGTTGCCGATGCTATTCCCGTCGCCGTTACCGACAGCGGTGAAATGGCCGGAACCGCCGTTGTATACGCCGCATGGGACGATACGAATATGTATTACTTCTTCGAAGTAACCGACCCGACCGTAACCCCGGCTGATCTCTGCACCTCCGACTACCTGTCCGACTCGGTTGAGACTTACTTCTCGTTTGCGGGCTACACCGACGACATCACCACGATAAATGCCGGTCAGTATACCGTCGGTCCGAACTTCACCGCATGGGCAGGCCGCGGCGGACACTGGGACGCTTACAACGCCGAATCAAAATGGGCATTTGTTATGACCGATAAGGGCTGGGATATGGAAATGTCTATCCCCTTCGGTGCTGATTACAAAGTTGCCGCCGGAAATGAAATTCCCTTCACCATCGCCTTCAATGACGACTCTGACGGAGATGCGGAGCGCAATTACCAGCCGATGATATCCGAAGGTCAGTCCAACGCCTGGTCGGTAGTTGACGATACCTACAACACCCTGATTTTCAGCGATATCAAATTCGAACCGATAGTTGAAGAAACTCCCGCAGAAGAAGCACCCGCCGCCGAAGCTCCCGCAGAAGAAGCACCGGCAGCCGAAACCGTTGCCGAGGCTCCCGCAGCTCCTGCTCCCGCGGCTCAGACCGGCGATTCAACCTGGCTTCTCCTTATGGCCGGAAGCGGCGCTTTGGTTACCCCGATCGTAGTATACACAACGATGAAGAAAAAGCGCAAATAATCGCTAAAACCTAAAAAAAGACCGCTCTCACGGCGGTCTTTTTCTGTCGGAATCCGCGAATATACCGAATCTGTCTTGACATATTCGGAATTACGGTATATAATATTTGTAACGGCAAAAACATAAAATAATGCAATTCATGGAGGCTGTCATGGCAAAAAAAATCAAAGTCGGCCTTGCGGGAGCAAGGGCGCAGTCGATAATTCAGGGACTTAAAGCCGAGCCGGACGTCGAGATTGCCGCGATCTGCGACCTTGACGAGGACAGGCTGAACCATATGGCAGATGTGCATAATATCCCCAACCGCTACCGCGTTTTCGAGGACATGGCGGATTCCGACATCGACGCGATACACATAGCGACGCCGATGCAGTGCCATGTTCCGCAGGCGCTCTATGCGCTTGAAGCTGGCAAGCATGTCATGAGCGAAGTCACGGCAGGCGTCACGATGGACGAGCTTTTCTGGCTCTGCGAAGCGGTCGAGCGTTCGGGCAAGATATATATGTACGCCGAAAACTACTGCTACACCCCGGAAGTCCAGCTGGTAAAGAGCCTTGTCGACAAAGGATTTTTCGGCGATCCCTATTATGCCGTCGGAATGTATCTGCACAACTGCTCCGACCTGATTGAATATCCGAACGGAAAATCAAGCTGGAGAAAATACTGGCAGTTCGGCAAGCGCGGCAACTTCTACCCGACTCATTCCTTAGGTCCGGTCATGACCTGGCTTGAAAACGAGCGCATCCGCGAAATTGCCACCTTCGCCCCTGCGGGCTGCTACAACGACCGCGGCGTCCGTCAGGACGACGGCACGACGACGATGTGCTACACCGATTCCGGCAAAGTTATTCAGATAAGAGTTGACTGCACTTCCAATCGCCCGCACGAGATGTCCTATTATCAGCTTCAGGGCACCAAGGGAGTTTATCAGGCGGGTTCCTCCCTAAGCTCGGGTCCGGCTATCGCCGTCCGCACCGAGGAAAAACCCGACGGCGATCAGCATTGGCGCCCGCTCTTTGATTTTGCCGAATATCTGCCGGATCGATATAAGATTGCGACAGACGACCAGAAAAACGCAGGTCACGGCGGCGGCGACTTCTTTATCGTCGATGACTTCATTCAGTGCATCCGGGAAAACAAAGAGCCGTTTTACAACGTCTACAAAGCCTGTGAATGGACGGCGGTCGGCCTGCTTTCCGAACTCAGTCTTACGAACCGTTCAAGGATGATAGAAATACCCCGCTTCAGAAAAGGAATGACCCGTGATGAGCAGGTAATCAAAATATAACCGATTCACGGAGCCGTTAACTTAAAATCAACCGATAATATCACCGCCCCGCAAAAAACTGCGGGGCGGCTTTGCCGTTATTTGGTTATTTAAGCTTTTTAAGCGTCTCTTCCGCCCGTTTTATCAGCGGGGAGAATATCCTGCGCCGCTCGTTTGCGGCAGGTTCGAGGTAGCTGAGGAAAGCCGGCTGCGAGCGGTAATAGCCGCTTTCGCATATTTTAAGCTGGCGTTTCCAGTCGGAAATCCGTCCTTCAAGCAGCTTCACGGCGTCGTCTTTTCTGCCGATGCGGCAAAGCAGCTCTGCGCGGACGAAGGTGTCGGGATGGATATCGCAGAGACGGGCGAGAATCGCCTTCGCCTTCTCGTCGTCCGGATTTTTGCGCAGCAGGCATTCGGCTTCGCCTAACTTCGCGCGGGCAAAAGGAGATTCGCCGCTGATGTTGCCGTCAAGCCATTCCGGGATCGACTGCGCCGCGATATAGTTGTCAAGAGCTGTGTCAATCTCCCCGAGGCGGAAATGCTCGTCGCCGAGAGAACAGACGGTGTTGATGTAGCTCTGCGCAAGCATCGCCTCCGAGCCTTCGCCGGGACGGAAGTTGTGAGTTTTCAGCAGCTCAAGCGCCTTTTTTGCTTTTCCGGCGCGGCAGTAAGCGGTAATCAGCTCAAGCGCGGTGTCGTCCCGCTCCGGCTCTCCGGCGGAAAGGATCAGCGAGATCGTTTTTTCCGGATCGGCTCGTGTCTGATTCATAAGATACGCCGATTCAAATATCGC
>JAAZGC010000058.1 GCA_012511425.1 Clostridiales bacterium
ACATCGCCTTGCGGAAGGCGTCGTAAGCGTCGTCGTATCTGCCCTGACGCTGGCAGCAAAGCCCGTAAAGATAGTGTATCTTCCCCGATTCGGGGCGCTGGTTGAACTCGTCCCGCAATTTTGTTGCGTCATCGAGCAGCTTCTCCGCTTCGTCATACAGCCCTCGGCGGATGCGGCTCTCGGCAAGCGAAAGATATGCCGGGATCATGTGTTTGTCTAATTTTATCGATCTTTCCCAGTATTTTTCCGGGTCGGCGACGGGGTCGCGGTAGAGTATCAGGTGCTCGCCGACATTGTAAGCCTCATATGCGCTGTCTATTTCATCCGGGGTCTTGCGGCCGGCAATAATCCGCGGTGTCTGAGCCGGGAAACTCTCGTCGGTATAGTCGGAAACCGGCCGCCCGGCGGAGGTGATCTGAACCCGCCAGCACTCGCCGGGATTTACCTTGCGAGAGAGTTTAAAGTTTAGGGCAGTCGCATCATTAAATTCGGTCAGCTCATCGCAGAGCTCCTCGTCTCCGACGGAAAGCCGTATTCTTACATCCGGCAAAGCCGAAGTCGACGCAACGGAAACCTTGTCGCCCTTAACCGTTACCGAACACTGAAGATCGGCATAATCGGGGATGCCGGTTTTCGATATCGGATACCAGTATTGAGAGAAGCTCTTCGTTTCATAAGGCTGAAGCCAGGAAAAGTCGGGCTGATTGTCGGTGTAAACTCCGGCCATAAGCTCGCAGTAAGGACCGTCTTCATCGGTCAGCTTGGTTTCCCAGCTTTTGGCGTTCTGATCCCGCCCCCAGGCGAACATCTTCTTTCCGGGAGAGATGTGATGGTCGGCGATATGGATGACGCCGGCGTCCCTGCCTTCGTCGTACCCGCCGAAGAAATCGAATTTCGACGGCGCAGCGAAATATGAAGTTGAATGTTCGGCGTTGAATATAAGGCTGATATCGGTGCCGCTGCCGAAGTCGTTGCCGGCGTAACTGCCGTTTGCGATCGGCCAGGAAGTCGAAACTGTCCGATAGTGCTGAACGACATGGTCAACATCGCGCGGGAAGAAGAGGCGGTAGTTTTCGTTCACCGAAACGGCGGCGTTCTGCCACCAGAGGAAGGGATGGCGGATTGATGTGCGGTTGGTCACCCTGACCTTGGTTTCGAGATAACATTTGTCGGGATATAGGCAGATGCCGACGGTGCCTTTCATCCGGTAATAGGGGTCTGAATCGGAGAGCCAGACCGTCGCCGAGCCGTTGTCGCCTTCTTCGATTGTCCAGTCGGTAGGCATATAAGTCGCCGGGCGGTGGTGGAACGGCCAGTTGAACTCAACTCCGCCGGATATCCAGGAACCGAGGCAGCCGATCAGCGCCGGCTTTATGACGTGCTGCCGGTAGAAAAAGTTATATCCGCTGCGCTTGTCAAGGGCGGCGAAAATGCGCCCGCCTAATTGCGGCAGGATTATAAGCTGAATGTATTTGTTTTCCAGCCGTACTGCGATGTATTCTTTATCCTCCGCCGTCTCGGCGCAGGGAGAGAGGGTGACGGCGTTGGGATACGGATTGCCGGAAGTCGCCTGATGATTTCTCGTCTCGGCGAACATCGGCAGCGTCTCATACGGCGCTTCGGGATATGTCGGTATCGTAAGGGTGAAGGATTGAGCGGTTACCTTTCTTTTCATGACTGCCTCCTAATCAGAGCTTCGGCGGATAGTCGCGGTAATTGCGCCAGATGTCGAGTATCATGCGGTATCTTTCCGGCGGCATTCCGCGGAAGGGGACGTTTGAGGTGCAGAAGAAATATCCTCCGCCCGGCATACCGTGCTTCAGTGCGTACATGGCGCTTTCTCTTACTTCATCATCGGTGCCGGTCTGCATAAGCGCGCAGTTTACGTTGCCGCAGAGAGCGACCTTGTCTCCGCAGATCCTCTTTATCTCGGCTATGTCAACTCCCGCCATCGGGTCGAGCGAGTGAATGGCGTGCGGCTCCGCAGAGACGAGCTGATCGAGGATAGGCATTATGTCGCCGTCGGTGTGCTTTATCGTCCAGAGCCCTTCGGCCTTCGCCGCAGAAAGTATCCTCGCAAGATAAGGCGTGACATATTCGGAGAACATATCCGGGCTCATGAAAGGACCGCTGTTGTAGCAGTAGTCGGAGCAGAGCCAGACGACGTCGATCCCGGCTTCCCGCTGCTTTTTATTGTTTTCGATTGCGCCGCGGCACATATTTTCGGCGTCCCGCTTCATGCCGTCGGGGTCGTCGTAGAGCCGGTAGGCGAAGTCGTACATATGGTTGCCGTCGGGGATGGAAAAAGTTCCGTCGCCGTGCCTGCCGAGCAGGCGGGTGCTGCCGATCCTGTCGCGGAT
>JAAZGC010000004.1 GCA_012511425.1 Clostridiales bacterium
CCGCTGCACCACCGGCTCGGGCTTATCCGCCCCGGCACCGGCTTTAAGATGGACGGGTATTTCGTCTGGTGCGCGTCGGTGATAAAGCACAAAAACAAATATCACATGCTGGCGTCGCGCTGGAAATCGGGGCTCTCCTTTCCCGAGGGATATATGGTCGGCTCCGAGATTGTCCACGCGGTGTCGGACGACCCTCTCGGTCCTTTTTCCTTTACCAACCGCGTTATAGCTCAGCGCCCCCGCGGCAGCTGGGACAGCCAGATGGCGCACAACCCGCATATTATCCGCATCCGCGATATTAAAGGGGATTTGTTTTTGCTCTATTACATCGGTACGCCTTACAACGACGCAAATATGCGGCGGATAGGCGTCGCCTCCGCGAGAGCGCCGGAAGGTCCCTGGACGCGGCCGGACAAGCCGATCGAATTAGGTCTCGGCGGCTGCTTCTGCCCTTCTCCGATGCAGGACGACGATGGCTCGATCCTTATGGCGTTCGGTCACGGCGACTTTCGCATCGGCATTGCCCGGGCAAGGCGCCGGGACGGCGAATACGAGCTGCTTTCGGCGGACATCCTGCCGGGGGTCAAAGCCGAAGACCCTTTCCTTTACAAATACGGCGGCAGATATTATATGATAGTTTCCGACACCGAGGGAAAACTGCTGGCGGAATTTAACTACAAAACCAACTCCGCCGCAGCCGGCGCCCGAAAAGGCGCCAGCGCTCAAAAAGGCGTTATGCTCGTCTCCGGCGACGGTATTGACTGGAAGCTCGACGAATATCCGAAGGTCTACGGAAATACGCTGATGTACGGCGATATGTCGGTCGGGCGGGCGGAGCTTATGATGCATCCTTTCCTTCTCTGCGAATCCGGCCGGCCGAAAGTTTTATACATAGCCGTGCTGAAAGATAATGAAACGTTCAGCATATCCCGGCCGATTAACGATATCCCCCTCCCCGATTATCAGGAGATACGCCGATGAACAAAGAATCAGAAAGACTTGACCGCACGCTTCCCCCGCCGTCCGGCCGGGTCTTCAGCGCATATTCATCGAGGATTTTTGATACCGATGAAGAAATCCCGGATATGTTCGCGCTGTTTTCGAGAACCACCTTCGGCGAACTTGAGAGCCTGCTGCTTCGCGCCGACTCCCGCGACTCAAAGGCGTTTTACCGGGCGCTGCTCAATCTTAAGCTCCAGATAGCTCAGGAGAAGGTTGTCGGAGAGGAGCTGCTCTGATGGCGGAAGAAAGGGTTCCTCCCGTTTACACCCTCATCGCCGGCATAAACGGCGCCGGAAAAACTTCTCTTTACACGATTTTAAAAGACGGAGCCGATCTCGGCGTCAGGATAAACACCGACGAGATGATCACCGGCGGCGGAGGCGACTGGAGAGACAACTTAGAGCAGCTGAGAGCCGGACGGCGGGCGTTAACGATGATCAACGACTGCATCGACACCGGCGTTTCCTTTCATCAGGAGACCACCCTGCCCGGTCCGACGATACTCAAATACGTCCGCAAGGCAAAGGCGGTCGGGTTTGAGATACGGCTTTATTATGTCGGCGTCGACTCGCTTGAAATCGCCGTCGAACGGGTGCGCCGGCGGGTCGCCCGCGGAGGACACGGCGTTGACGAGCGAATCATCTCAAAAAGATACAAAGCGCTGCCGGAAAACCTCTCCGCGCTGCTGCCCTACTGCGACCTTGCGGTTTTTTACGACAACACCTCCCGCTTCCGTCAGTTTGCGATAATTAAACACGGACAGCTGATCGACTTCGACCGCGAGGTGCCCGGCTGGTTCTTCGGGATACACGGGATACGCTTCTTTGTCTCTCCTCAGCTGCCCGAAAGCACGGCGCATGTCGCGTCTCAGTCGCTGCGCTTCGTTCCGGCGAACGCGGTGCCGGGCGACGCTATAATCTCGCCGGTCGTAAATCAGGGCGCCGGAATGCCGGAAATTAATTCATCCGAGGATGATATATAAATGATAGATCTTTTGGAGCTGCACAAGCATTTCATCGCCCCGCACATCCGCCCCCATGCTGCGGCGGTCGACTGCACGATGGGCAACGGCAACGACACCCTCGCCCTCTCGAGGATGATGGGAGAGACAGGCCGGGTCTACGCCTTTGACATACAGGCGCAGGCGGTTGAAAATACAAAAAAACTGCTCGAAGCGGAAAACGCGCCGGAAAATTACACCCTTATACTCGACAGCCATGCGGAAATACTTAAATACATCCCGGAAAATGAAGACGTCTGCTGCGTAATGTTCAATTTGGGCTGGCTGCCCGGCGCCGATCATTCGACCTTTACCCTGCGCGAATCGACGATGAGGGCGGTCGAAGGAGCGGTAAAGCTGCTCGCTCCGGACGGAATAATCCTTATAGCCGTCTACCCCGGCCACCCGGAAGGAAAGCTCGAAGGCGAGATGCTTTACGAATACTTCGGGACTTTTGACCGCCGGCAATGGTGCGTCAGCCGGGTGCAGATAATCAACTCCCCGACATCTCCGTATTTTTTCGCGGCGGAGAGGAAATGAGAATAAAATATGCCCACGCGCGGTTTTAAAGCGCATGGGCTTTTTTTGAGAAATTTTCCGTGTTCGCCGAGAATCATTCGGGTATTTTGATAATTATCTGTAAATTATTAGTATAATATATTGTTTTTTTCGTGCAAATGCCGTATAATTGTTATATAATTGAAAGGAGATGATTTTATGGCGGGAAAAACAACCAACATCAGCATCCGCATGGACAGCGAATTAAAGGCAAAGGCGGATGCTTTGTTTTCCGACCTGGGAATGAACCTCACTACGGCTTTCAATATTTTCGTGCGCCAGTCGCTTCGAGAAGGAAGAATCCCTTTTGAAATATCATTGAATCAACCCAACAATGAGACAATAGCCGCGATGCGCGAAGCGGAAATGATTGCAAAAAATCCTTCCGTTAAGGGGTATGATGACCTTGACGAGCTTTTTGCCGACCTTAAGAAATGAATTTTTCGTCTAATGTGTAGTTTTTTGTTTTCTATTGCGTATCGAATAATTCCTTAATATCCTCTGATTAAAAGGGCTGAAGCAAAACTCAAATGTTGCTTCAGCCCGATTTTATCATTATATAACAAATTCCAAACAAATCACACCACCGGAAACGACAACAGCGCTTTGAACAAATCTCCGTCGATTTCTATCCGCAGACTGCCGTCCATGAGTTCGGCGATGCTTTTCGCTATCGAAAGACCGAGACCGTTGCCATCGGTGTGCCTTGATTCGTCGCCGCGGGTGAAGCGCTCCATCAGCTCCTCTTCGGTCATGTCGAGAGGCTCGCGGCTGGTGTTCTTGAAGCTGAACAGCGCGAATCTGCCGACCTTCTCCAGCGTAAGATATACCCTTGTCCCGTCGAGGGCGTATTTTTCGATGTTGTTCATCAGGTTGTCGAAGATGCGCATCATCCGCCGGCCGTCCGCCATAACGGTAAGCTTCTCCTCCGGAACACGAACAACGAGGGAGAGCCCTGCGGCATCGAGCCGCTCCTGATATTCTCCCGCCGCCTGAGTTACGAAAGTCGCGGCGTCGCAGGGGGCGTTGATTATCTCAAGGCTGCCGGTCTGCGCTTTTGACGCCTCGACAAGGTCTTCGATAAGCCGCTTTAGCTTGTCCGACTGGCGGCTGAGCACCTGCGAATACTCAATTATCTTCTCGTTTTCGGTTTTCTCTTTTGAGATGAGTTCGGAATAATTGATTATTGATGTCAGCGGGGTTTTGATGTCGTGCGAGACGTTGGTGATAAGCTCGGTTTTCATCCGCTCGCTTTTCATCCGCTCATCCACCGCCGCAGAAATGGCGCCGGCGATGCCGTTCAGGTTTTCGCCGTGCTTTTTGAAATCAAGGAACATCCCTTTCGTATCGGTGCGGCAGCCGAGGTCGCCCTTTGCCAGCCGCTCGCCGCTCTTTTGCAGCCGCCGCATCAGCACTGCGACATATAGAATTGCCGGAAAAACGATCAGGCGGCTGAAAAACCAGAGCGTCGCAAGATTAGGATATGAGTATACGCCGACATAGAGCGCGAACAGCTCCGAAAGCCCGACGCCCAGAAGCAGGAGTACCGTCTTCCAGACAAGCGGCAGGTCGCGCAGAAATTCGCCCATGGCTCGAGCGAATTTCGAGAGCTGTCTGCCGAAAAAGCATAGAATTTTCCATATAAGCTGTATGCACCGCCAAAACACGGTATTTGAAAACAGCGTCCCCTCTTTCAGCCGCGCCGCCGCCGACATACAGGTACCGAGAAAGACGGCAATCTCAATCAAAGTGAATACGCCGAGGACAATTAAACCGCCGTAGTTTATGCCGGAACCGAAAATTTCGATACCCAAAATAAGATAAACAAGGTTCGGCAGGAGCATTATATCAAACGGCAGTCGGTTAAGCGGCCCCATATGCAGCTCGTCGTCCCCCGGCCGCCGCCCGGAAACGCTCATCAGCGCAACGAAGAGCAGCACAGACAGCACCGCCGCCGCGGGAGCGATATAGAGCACCGCGTATCTCGCGCGATAGCAAAACCGGATTGCTTTGACGCCCAAAGAGATATCGTCCCGAATCGGAAGATCCTCTTTCAGAGAGATTTCGAGGGTGTATTTTGCCTTTCCTTCGTCGAAATATCTTTTTTGATCTTCGGTGAATTCGTATGACCGCGTGAAGCTGTCGGCGTATTTCCCGGCGGAGGAGGAAAGCGTTTCCTTTTTGGTGTCATTATCGGTCAGCCGCCAGCAAAAGTTTTCGTTGATGTCACTGTTGCCGCCGTTTAATGCGAGATGGAGAAAATAACCGGCTCTCGACTGCATCTCTCTTTCGATGTATTTATCCGCCGAATACTGCTCGGTTTGGAAATAAAGTCCGTAATCGTAAAAGAACGCCGCGGCAAGCGCCGATCCCGCCGCCGCGATTATCGACAGCGAGCAGAGCAGGAACAGCAGCGTCTTGCCGGGGATGCTTCTTAAAAATCGTTTCATCTCTATTTCACCTTTTCCATTTTATATCCCTGACCGAAAATCACCTTGATATAGCGCGGGTCCGAAGGGTCGATTTCGATCTTTTCCCTTATATGCCTTATATGAACGGCGACGGTGCTCTCCGACCCCAGCGGCTTTTCCCGCCAGACGAGGGAATAAATCTCCTTCGGGCTGAACACCTTTCCCGGATTGCGCATCAGCAGCCGGAGTATTTCGTATTCCTTCGGCGTAAGCGAGACTTCTTCACCGTCGACACTGACGGTTTTTGCCGCATCGTCGAGTTCAAGCCCGCCGATTATAATTGTTTCCCCGCCCGGCTCGCCGGAGCCGAGTCTGATATACCGCCGCAGGGCGGATCTTACCCTCGCGCAGACTTCCGACGGGTTGAACGGCTTTGTAATATAGTCGTCCGCGCCGCAGTCAAGGCCGAGAATCTTATCCGAGTCTTCGCTCTTCGCGGTGAGCATTATTATCGGCACGTTCGAAAACTCGCGTATCTTTGCCATCGCGGCGATGCCGTCCATCCGGGGCATCATTATATCCATCAAAATAAGGTGCAGCTCCTCGCGGGAGGCGATATCCACCGCATCAACTCCGTTTTCCGCTTCAAAAATGACGTAATCGGGATTTGCGAGGTAAATTTTCAGCGCCGACAGTATGTCGCGGTCGTCGTCGCAAATAAGTATGTTCGGCATGGCATTCATCCTTTCCGTATAATATTATACCATATCGCCGATTAAGAGTAAATATCGGGGGCTATTAAGATTTGCTTAAGAAATCGGGCGGGGAGATAATTTGTTTTTAAAATAACATTGACTTGACTTAATTGCCGTGTTATAATATTTATAGCGTGGAAACACAAAAAACACTCAAGGAGGCATTTATTTAATGAAGAAACTCATTTCGATTCTTGCAGTCGCCGCAATGCTGATTTTCGCGTTATCGGCAGCGGTTTCTGCCGCCGAACTGCAGAACTACTGCAAAAAAGCGACGATACTTGAAGTATCCGCCGCAGCGGACGCAAATCCCGCGGCAAACGCCATCGACGGCAAGTCCGACACCTTCTGGGCTTCCGGAAAGGCTGACACCGCCAACATCGTGGTTGACCTGGGCAAGCCGATGCCGGTCGGATACATCCAGATCATCTGGGGCGACGATTACGCCGTAAGCTACGGTTTGGGCACATCTTCCGACGCCGAAGCGGTCGCCGGAACCGATATTTATGAATCCAAAGGCGGCACCGACGAGATCACCCTCGAAAGCATCACCACCATGCGCTGCCTAAACTTCGAGCTCTATAAGCCCTCCGGATCTAACGGCTTTGCGATAAAGGAAATCGTTATTAGAAGAACCGCCGACGCGACCGAAGCGGCTGTGACCGGCTACCCGAGCTCCGGCGTGACCCCGCCCGACGGCTCCTTTATAATCAAAGGCGAGCTCATCGGTCTTGAAGAAGGCTGGGGCGGCAACGCCGACGCCGGCAGAGCCGCGGCATTCGACGGCGACATCAACACCTACTTCGACCCGCTCGGCACCGGCGACGGCTATGCCGGCGTTGACGCAGGCGAACAGTATACCCTGACCTACATTGCCATTCACCCGCGCGACGGTCAAATCGTCCGCTTCGACGGCGCCGAAATCAACGGCTCCAACGACGGCGAGAACTGGGAGCTTATCTGGATAAGCGAAGGAGAGGCCGAGGAATGGACCTGGCAGAAAATCTCCGCCGATCAGTTCAAGATTCAGAACCCGACCTTCCGCTACTTCCGCTATTTCAACGAGTTCACCCACGGCGACGTAGGTGAAGTCGAGCTTTACGGCGTTCCGGTTGACGGCACCGTCGACTGGCTCCCCGTTGAAGAAGAGATAATAATTGAAGAAGAAGCGCCGGCAGCGCAG
>JAAZGC010000059.1 GCA_012511425.1 Clostridiales bacterium
GATTCGGGCGGATTCGGCGGAAGTCGGGGCTGTTATCGTGGTGAGAGCCGGTGCGCGGGTGCCGCTTGACGGCGAAGTTATCGAAGGGGAAACCGAACTTGACACATCGGCTCTTACCGGGGAAGCGCTTCCCCGGGCGGCGCGCCCCGGCGACACGGTATATTCCGGATCGGTGAACCTTGTATCGCCGGTTCGGGTGCGGGTTACAAAGACTGCCGGAGATTCGGCGGCGTCGAGGATACTTGCGCTTGTCCGGGAGTCGCTTTCGGCAAAATCAAAGGCGATCAGCTTCACCGAGCGGTTTTCGCATATCTATACCCCGGCGGTCGTTGCGGCGGCGGTGCTGCTTTCGCTGATTCCGCCGCTCGTTTCCGGCGATTTTGCGGCGAATTTCGGGAAATGGTTCTACCGTGCGCTTGAGTTTCTGGTGGTGTCCTGCCCCTGCGCGTTTGTGATTTCGGTGCCGCTGACATTTATCGCCGGTCTCGGCGCCGCTTCAAAGGCAGGGGTTTTGATTAAAGGCTCGAACTATCTGGAGCTGCTTGCCAAAGCCGAAACCGTCGTTTTCGACAAGACCGGCACTCTTACCTCCGGAAGCTTCTCGGTTACAGAAATCAAGGCGGCGGAGGGAATTTCGGAGACGGAGCTGCTGCGGGAAGCGGCGGCGGCAGAGAGCTTTTCCGACCATCCTATCGCCGTTTCGCTTCGGCGGGCGTATAGGGAGATGGGCACCGATTCGGACGAACTGCCTATCTTGGAAGACGCCGGATTTACCCGCACCGAAACGGTAAACGGCGGGATTCTGGCGGAAATCGGCGGGAAAACCGCCGTCTGCGGCAACGCCGCGCTTCTGATCCGTCTGGGAGTTTCGGAATCCGAGCTTTTCGACGATTCAAAAGCCGCGACTTCGGTTCATGCCGCAAGGCTTGACGGCGGGAAAGCGGAATATCTCGGCGTGATACTGCTTTCCGACGAATTAAAGCCGGGCGCGGCGGAGGCGGTTGAACAGCTCCGGCGGAAGGGGATAAAGCGGACGGTTATTTTGACCGGCGACTCGAAAAGGGCGGGTGCTGCGGCGGCCGCGGCTGTCGGGGCGGATGCGGTTTATTCGGAGCTGCTGCCGGAAGACAAAGTCAGCCGGGTCGAAGAAATCACCCAGCAGATGGGCGGCGGGCGCCGAAGTGGCCGTCTCGTTTTCCTCGGCGACGGCATAAACGACGCTCCCGTCATTGCCCGCGCGGACGTCGGGGCGGCGATGGGCGGGCTCGGCTCCGACGCCGCCGTAGAGAGCGCCGATGTCGTTATCATGGACGACGACCCGCGTAAGCTCCCTGTCGGTATCCGTATCGCCCGGCGGACGATGCGCATCATGCGGTCGAATGTCGCTCTGGCGCTCGGGTTCAAGCTTCTGGTGCTGATTCTCTGCGGGGTCGGGTCGGGGCCGATGTGGCTGGCGGTCTTCGGCGACGTCGGGGTGACGATTATCTGCATTATGAACGCCCTGCGCGCGGCGAAGTTAACTCCGGATATATGAACCGTGAATAAAAATACTCAAAGCCCCGTAGTTGCACCGGGGCTTTGAGTAAAGAGGGTCCTATTTAAGACGGGTTTAGGAGGTTGTGTTTACCCGTCGGAGGATTGCATAGACTCTGCATATTAATAATAACCTGACGATATTAACTCAATTGATAAACGGTGTTAACATATTGTAAATTAGATTCGGCTTCCGGTATACGATTCAAAATTTCCGAGAATTTCTTCCGTATGAAATTAACCCTTGATTTTGCGGCCGAATAGCTGTATAATTATAACAGGAAAGTTTTTCGCACATTTTTTATATATACGAGGTTTATTAATTGATGAAAACACGGAAGATTTCACTTAACGGCTCCTGGGAGCTTTATTACGCGCCGAACGAGGCCGCCGCCGGCATGAAGCCTCTTTCGACGGCGGAGGCTGTCCGCGCCGCCGGATTTGAGTCGGTTGCGGCGGAGGTGCCCGGCAATTTCGAGCTCGACCTGCACCGCGCTGGGATAATTCCCGACCCGTATTTCGGCACCAACATCTGGGAGACGGAGAAATACGAATATTACCATCTCTGGTATGTAAAAACGTTTTCCTGCGAAGATTTTGACGGAACCGCGCCGGTATTTGTCTTTGAAGGCATCGACACCTTCGCCGAAATATGGCTGAACGGCAAGAAGATAGGCGAGACCGACAATATGCTCGTTCCGTTTGAAATTGAGCCGACGTCGCTGCGCGCCGGGGAGAACGAGCTTGTAATCCACATCACTCCGGCGATGATCGCCGCCCGCCGCTATCCCGCCGCCGTCAATACTCGGGCGATGAAGTACAACGCCGGCTCTCTCTACGTCCGCAAGGCGCCTTCGCAGTACGGCTGGGACATCATGCCCCGCGCCGTCTCCGCCGGCATCTGGCGTCCGGCCGCACTTGAACTGCGCCCGCTCGACCGCATCGACGACGTTTTTATCGCACTCGATTCGTACAACGTCGAAAAAGCCGAGGCGAATATTTCCGTCGACTGCAATCTTTCGATTTCCCGGGACGACCTTTCCCGCTACCGCCTGACGATAAAAGGCGTCTGCGGCGACTCGGTATTTCACGGCGATTCCGGCCGCCTCTGGCACACATCGACCCGCGTCTATGCGCATATTGGCAGCGCCCGCTTCTGGTGGCCGAGGAATTACGGAGAGGCGTCGCTTTACGACGTCGACGTCACTCTCTGGCGCGACGGCGAGGCGGTATTTACAAAATCGCTCAGATACGGTGTCAGGCACGTCGAGCTTATCCGCACTTCGACTACCGACAGGATCGGATCCGGCGAATTTCTGATTAAAATAAACGGACAGAGAATCTTCGTCCTCGGTACAAACTGGGTTCCGGTCGACGCCTATCACAGCCGCGACCGCGAGCGGCTGCCGAAGATACTCCCCATGCTCTGCGACATCGGCTGCAACGCCGTCCGAATGTGGGGCGGGAACGTTTATGAAGACGATTATTTTTACGATTGGTGCGACGAAAACGGTATTTTGATCTGGCAGGATTTTGCGATGGCCTGCGCGATGTACCCGCAGGATAAGATATTCTGCCGACTGCTTTCGCTCGAAGCGGAGAAGGTCATAAAGCGGCTGCGCAATCACGCCTGCATCTGCATCTGGGCGGGGGACAACGAGTGCGACCAGAGCTATTTCTGGGGCTCAAGGCTGTATCGCCTCGACCCGAACGACAACGTCCTGACCCGGAAGGTCATCCCGGATCAGCTCAAAATTCACGACTACACCCGTCCGTATCTGCC
>JAAZGC010000360.1 GCA_012511425.1 Clostridiales bacterium
GCACAGAGGTTCGTAAACGTCGTTCTGCTTTTATGTTTGGCATTGGCCGGTATCGGAATTGTATTATCGCCGCAGCTCATCTCGATTCTCGCTCCCGGTCTCGGCGGCGAGGCTGAAGAACTTGCATCTGCGCTTCTTCGTATAATGTTCCCGATGATCATTTTTACCGGCGGCGCATATACGCTTACGGGAATTATGCAGTCGAAGGGACGCTTCCTGCTTCCGGCTCTGATATCCGCCATCTCAAACGCCGGAGTGATCATATATCTTGCGTTTATAAATCCGCTTCTCGGAGAAAACGGAATTTACGGCCTTGCCGCTGCATATGTTGTCTCCTGGCTGATACAACTCGCAACATTGGTGTTCCCGCTTGCATTATCCGGTAAAGACAGATTTCTGCTAAGTCCTGCGGCAGGAATACGCGATCCGGAGCTGCCCGCAGCACTGAAATCAGCTCCCCCTGTGATGATCGGCGCATGGCTGATGCCGGCGGCGCTGCTGCTGGGAACCGCCTTTTCCTCGCTTTCCGAAACGGATGGCGGGATATCGGTATTCACATATGCGTATAACGTCTATCTGATGATAACCGGTATACTGACATATTCGATATGCAACTATGTTTTTCCCGAACTTTCAAGACTTTCCGGTGCCGGCGACGATGAAGGCTTCATGAAAACGCTTCGCCGGGGATTTGATTCGGCGCTGACGCTGACCTTGCCGTTTACTGCGGCGGTATTCATCCTTTCCGGCTGCGGAGTCTCAATTATGTACCAACGAGGGGCATTCGGAGCAGATTCCGCCGCCATGACCGCCTCCGCGCTTCGCTTCATAGTTCCCGCAATGCCGGCATTTGCCGTTGTTGAGCTTCTGAACCGCGCGTTTTATTCCAAAGGTCTGGATAAGATACCGATGCTTGCGGCGCTCTGCGGTATCGCTGCCGACGCCGCGGTATCTGCTGCCTTGATATTCTACGGAGCTCTGCCGGTGCTTGCGGGAGCTGCGGCAGGTCTGTGTGCCGGTCAATTGGCCGCAGCGGCGGTGCTGCTTTTCGCTTCGGCAAAAAAACTTATGGGACTGTTTGACGGGTTCCTGAAGCGCACATGGAGTCTCTGGCTCGGATCGGCTTTAAGCGCGGCGGCAATGACGGTTTTGTACCGTCTGTTCGACCGGGATCCATTTCAGAGCGGATTTGCCGGGAATCTGACGGTCTGTTTTGCGGTATTTCTCCCGGGCGCCGCGATATATGCGGCTATTATCGGAATTGCCTCGAAATTCATGAATAAAGCCGTTAAATAAATATAGGTATTACAATGAAAACTGCAGATGATATAAAAAAACGTCCGCCGGATAAAAACAACGGGAGCACAGGATTCATCGGTTTGGTCACCGGTTCGCTTCTGTTGGGCAGCCTTATAAGATTCGCCGATTATCTTAACGCCAAGCTTGCCGAAAGCATGATCGGAACCCTTTTCACCTCATATGATTCCGCATCTCAAAGGCTTTCCGGATTTTACGAAAAAATCGGTTCGGCAAACATAAAAATTATCGGCAGAATCAAGCGCTTCTTTCTGAACGGTTTTTCGGGAAGCGTTATTATCAATGCTTTCTCCAACAGCCATAATGCGATGCTTGCAATGCCGATGAGAAGCTGGGGCATAGGGTTTCTTTCCGCCGGACTTTACACAGCCGCAATCTGGATGCTTAAGCATTTTGTGCTGTTTTCCGACACGCGCCTTATCGATTTGCTTATCGGTGCCGGGGCGACACTAATCTCTTTGCTCTTTTTTGCGTCCGGGAATACTCTTTCTTCCGAGATATGCTCATCCCGTATTGCCGGCTTCATTCTCTTTCGATTTTTCGGTCTCAGACGGGATGATGTTATGACGGATGAGGTGGACGGCAGCAGGATGGCAAGCGCCGCAGCCCTGGTTGCCGGTACCGCAATCGGAATATTGACTTATTTTATTTCCCCTGTCTATATATTTGCGGGAATAGCCGCGCTTTTGGCAATCCGGCTTGTCGCGCATTCGCCGGAAAGCGGACTTATCATGATCCTGCTTGCTCTTCCTTTTTCTCCGACAATGGCTTTGGTGGCGCTTAACTCCTGGTGCGTCCTCTGCTGGATCATGAAGCTGTTAAGCGGCAAAAGAACGCTTAAAGTAGACCCGGTCGATATCTGGATAATGCTTTTCGGCATTGTTTATCTTGTCGGAGGAATCGTATCTGCGGGAGGAGCGGCATCGATAAAGCATTCGGTTGTATTCTGCAATTTTCTGCTCGCATACTTTATGTGTGTAAACCTTATACGCACAGGAGTCTGGGTCAAGCGGTGCGCCGTTGCCATAATTTTCGGTTCGGCTCTGGTTTCGCTTTATGGAATATATGAATATATATTCGGACTGACCGAAACCACCTGGCAGGATACCGAGATGTTCGAGAACATTTCCGGACGGGTAGTGTCGACTTTCGGAAATCCAAACGTGCTTGCCGAATACCTGCTGCTGACAATACCGATTGCCATTTCGCTTGTTTTTGCGGCGAAGAAGGGTCGGGAGAAAATTTCATACTTCTCGGTATTCGGTCTTGCAATGGTATGCCTTGTATTGACATGGTCGAGAGGCGCCTGGCTCGGTCTTATAATAGCCGGTCTTATCTACCTTTTGCTGCTTAACCACAGGACGCTGCTGCTGATATTCGGCGGAATTTTCGCGCTGCCGTTCCTGCCGTATCTGATGCCGCAGTCTGTTGTCAGCCGATTTACTTCAATCGGAAACCTTGCCGATACCTCAACTTCTTACAGGGTGAATATCTGGAAAGGCGCTCTTAATATTGCCCGGGATTTCATCATTTCCGGAATAGGCACCGGCAATCAGGCGTTTGTGACGGTATATCCGAAATATTCGCTTGCGGGGATAGAAGGTGCGCCGCACAGCCACAATCTCTATCTTCAGCTTCTCGTTGAAGTCGGCATCTTCGGTCTTTTGCTGTTCATAGGCGCGATGATTTCATTCGCGAGAGCCAATTTCAGCTTTTATCGCGGCGACGCTTCTGCCAAAACCGGACTACGATATATCTCGATCGGCGGTTTTGCAGGTGTGTTGGCCGTGCTTGCACAGGGAATGACAGATTATGTCTGGTATAATTACAGAATATTTCTCCTGTTCTGGATGCTTGCCGGTCTGACCGTTGCCTCACGGCGAGCCGGGATATTCGAAAACCCGATAAGAGCGGTAAAGAGACTTGAAGACTGCACCGAAGACAGGGCAGTGCTTGACATAATAACGACATAATACGGTGAATTGATATGAAAAGCAAGATCAGATTCAATATAATTGACGTGCTGCTGATTTTGACGATAATCGCAGCAGGTTCTTTGGCGGCTTATTTTATAATAAGCGGACGGGTGGGACAGCAGGCGGCGGTTCCCCAGAGACAGATACAGTATACCGTGCTGCTTACAAAAGTCAGAGGCGAATTCAAGGGGAACATAAAGATCGGAGACGGCGTGACTGACACGGTCAAACTGATGCCTATCGGAGAAGTGACCGACATAAAAACGGTTCAGACTTCGATAGAAATTGAAGATGAAAACGCAGGCAGGATAGTTTCCGCGGTAATGCCTGACAATTACGATATAACGGTAACTGTAACTGCGGAAGCCGCCGTTTCGACCGGCTTTTATATGATAGGCGGATATCAGATACAGGTAGGAACGCTTGTGAGTCTCAGGGTTCCGGATTTTACCGGCGTCGGTTACTGTACTTCGATAACGGAGGTGAACTGAAATGGGTGAAAAGAAAAGCAAACTCCGCTTTAATGTGATTGACCTGGCTGTTATAGTTATAATCATCGGCGCAATAACGGGTACCGCTCTTCGTTATAATCTTGTAAGCCGCATCAGTTCGACTGGTGTAAGCGAAGAAGCCAACATCTCATTTATAGCCCAGGAACTCAGACTTTCCTCGGTCGACGGTTTTGTGGAAGGCGATGTGTTTTACTGGAAGCAGAACGGAATCAGGATCGGAACCCTTGAATCCAAGACCCGCGATTATAACGAAGTCTTTATTCATAACAGCGATTTTGAAATAGTCAAGTCCTATAACGAACAGCGATATGATGTCAGAGGCGTCATAAAAGCCGCCGGCCGCTTCACCGATGACGGTTTTATGCTCGGCGGGACTCAGTATATAGGTCCCGGCAAAGAAATGATCATTCAGTCGAAAAACATACTTGTTACGGTAATAATAACCGACGTGACCAAAGTTTCGGGCGACTGATCGCAGGTTTGCCTTACAACCGGAATTTCGCATAAAAAACCGCATAAAATCGCGCTCTCAAGAGATTTATTTAAATTTTCGCCTTGATTTTGTCGTTAAGCTATGTTATAATATTTACAGTTATTGTAAGCTGATAATGATAATATGCAGCATATCCGTCAGGAGCAGAAAATAACACCGAGGCATAAATACAGATAGGAGCGATAAGACGATGATATCTCGCGACGTCACAATTCAGAATAATGTAGGACTTCACGCCAGACCCGCTACCTTTTTCATTCAGAAAGCCAATACATACAAAAGCTCTATCTGGGTGGAGAAGGAGGATCACCGGGTAAACGCCAAGAGCCTTTTGGGCGTGCTCTCGCTCGGTATTGTCAAAGGAATGACAATCACCCTGATCGCCGACGGCCCCGATGAAACCGAAGCGCTTGAGGGACTGGCGGAACTTGTAGACACCGGTTTCAACGAATAAGGATTTTTCGGAGTTTTTCGCTCCGGTTAAAAACAAAGCTCAGCCGAGCCTTCTGCAGGGCTTCGGTTCCTGCTTTTTCCGATAAAGGAGCGGACGACTCCCGAGAGTTGTTTGCTCTTTTTTTCAATATCGGTTTCCTGAATTTTATTAACGGCTTTTCTGCGGGAGGTGTCAGGTCTTGGAATCAAATAACGAAAGGCTTGAAAGACTCCGCCTGAAGGCCGCATCACTGCCTTTTTCGCCGGGAATATATATCATGAAGGATATAAAATCCGCAGTGATATATGTCGGTAAATCAAAGGTGCTGAGAAGCCGTGTCAGCCAGTATTTCGCTGAAAGATCGGATCAGTCGCCGAAGACCCGAAGAATGGTTTCGGGTGTGAGCGACTTTGAATATATTCTCGTTGATTCGGAGATGGAGGCGCTAACCCTCGAAAACAGCCTTATAAAGCTCCATAAGCCGAGATATAACATAAGGCTCAAGGATGACAAAAGCTATCCGTATATCCGGGTTACGCAGAACAGCGATTATCCGTCAATGACGGTTACAAGGCGGCGTCAGGATGACGGCGCGATCTATTACGGTCCGTACAGCGGCATTAACATCGCCTATGATATAATGCGCACCGCGCAGCGTGTCTTTCATGTGGCTTGCTGCAAGCTTGAATTTCCCCGTGACATCGGAAAGACCCGCCCATGCCTGTATTCTCAGCTCGGACGCTGCATGGCGCCGTGCACCGGAAAGATAACTTCGGAAGAGTATAAAGAGACTTTCAAAGACATATCCACATTCCTGCGCGGCGGATATAAAGATGTTGTCAGCGATTTAAACGCGAGGATGGAAGAAGCGGCGGAAGATCTTCGCTTTGAAGCGGCGGCTATATACCGCGACCGCATTTCCGCACTCACTAAAATCGATGAAAAGCAGAAAGTAGTCGGCGCGGGAGATTTGGATCAGGACGTAATAGGTTTTTATTCCGACGATTCCTGTTCCTGCCTTTCGATAATGAATGTCCGATCCGGCAAGGTGGTAGACAATACCAATTTCATTTTTCCCGCCGAACAGATAGCAGATGCAAGCTCGCTCACATCTTTTATAACCGATTATTATCTGAAACGCGAATACATTCCCCGTGAGCTGCTTCTCGGGATCGACCTGAACGACGGTATCGGAGAAGGTGAAGACAACGAAGCTCTTTTGTCCGAGTTTTTAAACATGCAGGCGGAACGCAGAGTTTATATAAAACATCCCGAGCGCGGCGTCAACAAAGCCCTTGTTGCAATGGTCGCCGAAAATGCAAAGCAGGCTGCTGCGGAATATGTGATGCAGGCGGAGCGCGACTCGGAGGTTCTTATAAAGCTTGCCCGGATGCTCGCGCTCGAAGTTATACCGGAGCGTATCGAAGCCTATGATATTTCGAATATGGGAACAGAGCATGTGACCGCCGGTATGATAGTCGCAATCGACGGTCGTCTCGAAAAGAGCGAATACCGGTATTACAAAATCAGCGGCGGTAAGCTTGACAAACCCGACGATTACCTGTCGATGCGGCAAGCGATCGAACGGCGGCTTAAAAACCTTGAAAATCTTCCGGACCTTATTCTGCTTGACGGCGGCAGAGGACATGTTTCGACGGTGCGTGAGCTGTTGGAAGAGCTTAATGTAGATATCCCGGTTTTCGGGATGGTAAAAGACGATTTTCATAAAACCCGCGCGCTTACCACCGATAAAGAGGAGATCTCGATAGCTAAAGAGCAGTCGGTTTTCCAGTTTATATATAAGCTCCAGGAAGAGGTTCATCGTTTCACCGTCAGCCGTATGAACGACGCAAAGAGAAAGAGCGTGAAAAAATCATCGCTTACGGCGATCGGCGGCATTGGCCCGGCAAAAGCAAAAATACTGCTTTCCCATTTCGGCAGCATATCGAAACTTAAAGCCGCAAGCATCGAAGAAATCGCGGCGGTAAAGGGGATAAGCCGCAGAAACGCCGAATCGATATCGGCGCATTATTCGAAAGCCGAGAAGTCCGTCTTAACAGAAAAAAACACAGAGGAAGAATAAATGCGAATAATAACCGGTTCTGCCCGCGGCACAAAGCTTTCGGCGCCGCAGGGAATCGAAAATACCCGTCCGACATCGGATATGACCAAAGAAGCGGTTTTTTCGATGATCCAATTTGAAATCGAGGGCAGGAGGGTTCTTGACCTTTTTGCCGGCAGCGGCCAGATGGGGCTCGAAGCGCTCAGCCGCGGAGCGGAAAAGGCGGTTTTTGTCGATTCATCTCAGGAAGCGGTCGAAGTTATTAAAGAGAATGCCAAAAAGACGCATCTTTACGACCGCTGTAATGTCCTCTGCGCCGATTACAAGCGCTTTTTGAAGATGAAGGACAACACAAAATACGACCTGGTTTTTATCGATCCACCTTATGACGACCCCGGGAAAATCTACGATGCGCTGTCGCTTTTGCTTGAGGGAGATATGCTTGAAGACGGGGCTTTCGTTTTCTGCGAAAGCGAGGAAAAATCCCCGTTTTCCGCACCGGGACTTTCATTGCGCCGCCACTCGAAATACGGCAGGGCATATATAACCCTTCTGTTCAAAGAATCGGCAGCCGAACTGCCGGAGGCTTGAATATGAAGGTGCTTATACCCGGGAGTTTTGATCCCGTAACGATCGGTCATGCGGATATAATCCGCCGCGCCGCGGCGCTATTCGGTGAAGTTACGGCCTGTATATTCGTAAATACCGAAAAGCGCAATTCGGGTATGTTCACATATCAGCAGCGGATGGAACTTCTGCGCCTTGTCTGCTCGGAAATAAAAGGAGCAAATGCCGATATGTCCGATATGCTTGTTGCGGACTATGCCGAAAAAGGCGGATATTCGGCTATAGTCAAGGGCATTCGCGGTGCATCCGACATTGATTACGAGCTAATGATCGCCGATGTGAATCTTCATATCTGGGAAGGCGCCGAGACGCTGTTTCTTCCGTCTCCCGCCGAATATGCGAGAATAAGCTCGACCGCCGTAAGGGAACTCATAAAATACCGCCTGCCGCTCAACGGCTGGGTGCCGGAAATCGCCGCCGGATATATCCGCGGGCTTGTCGATTCCGGCGAGCTTGATATTTAACATTTTTATGGAAGGTGAACCGATGCCTCAGCTTGAATTCAGCCACGAGCCGGTGCTGCTTTATGAAACGATAAACGCACTTGACATAAAGCCGGACGGCATTTATGCCGATTGTACCGCCGGCGGCGGAGGCCATTCTTTTGAGATCGCAAAACGCCTTTCCTCAGGTCATCTGTACTGCATCGATCAGGACGAAGAAGCGATCGACGCCGTAAAAAAACGTCTCGTAGGTTTTGAAGACCGCTGTACCGTGATCCGCTCCAATTTTTCCGAAGCAGAACGGATATTCAAAGACATAACGCTCGACGGAGCACTGATGGATATCGGCGTAAGCTCGCACCAGATAGACGATCCGCGCCGAGGTTTCTCGTATATGCAGGACGCACCGCTCGACATGAGGATGGACAGCGGCAAGCCGTTCACGGCGGCGGATATCGTAAACGGTTACGAGGAGTCAAAGCTCGCCGATGTATTATATCGGTGGGGCGAAGAAAAATATGCGCGCCGCATCGCCGCAGCCATTGTAAGGCAGCGGCAGATACAGCCGATATCGGGAACGCTTGAGCTTGTCGGAATAATAGAATCGGCGGTTCCCGGCAGCTACCGCAGTTCGGGCGGCCACCCGGCGAAGCGCAGTTTTCAGGCGCTGAGAATTGAAGTTAATCACGAAATCGAGATATTGACACCTACAATAGAAGCGCTCGTCGACAGGCTCGCCGTAGGCGGCAGAATAGCGGTAATCACTTTCCACTCTCTCGAAGACAGGGAGGTAAAACAGGCATTTTCCGGTCTTTCCAAAGGCTGCGTCTGTCCC
The DNA here is from genome assembly GCA_012511425.1 of Clostridiales bacterium. Classification (GTDB taxonomy): domain Bacteria; phylum Bacillota; class Clostridia; order Oscillospirales; family CAG-272; genus JAAZGC01. The sequence goes on from JAAZGC010000360.1 coordinate 8,699, forward strand.
CCCGATTTCCCCGTCTGTGTCTGCGGCAGAAAGCCGAAGTTGAAGGTATTTAAGCCGGCAGTTCCGGATGAAACGGAGCTTGGGAAAAACCCCAGAGCGCACAGTGCAAGGCTCAGATACGCAGAAAAGCTGCCCGGGCCTTATGAAAAGGCGGATTGAATTCGCCGATTGATTTTTTGGGAAACAAATATGCAAAATTCCGATAACGGCAATAACAGAAGCCGAAACCGCACAACCGGCGCAAAGCCTTCTTCAAACAGAAATACCGGCCGCAGCGGGGCTGATTCCGGCATCCGAAGAAATAATGTCGGCAGCCGTGCGGTCAGCACCACCGGCAGCCCGCCTAAAGGGCGTTCCGAAGGCGCCTCCGGAGTGCGCAGGACAAACCGGTCTTTGTCGCTTTCCGGGCAGCCGAAGCCGAAGAAAAAACTTTCTTCGGTATATGTGGACGACCTTGCAGGTTCGGCAGAAAATACGATTACATCGGACAGAAAGTCTCCGCTGCCGATAACGGTTATTTTTATGACGCTGCTTTGCACGGCGCTGTTCATGGTCATGGTTGCTTCATATGTGCGTATTAATGAATTCACCGTCCGGATTGAGCAGCTTCAGAGCAGCCTCGAGAAATTGAAAAACGAGCGCAGCGATCTGTCCATCGAACTGGAGCAGAAGAACAATCTTCAGGAAATCCAGGAATATGCCGTCAATGTTTTGGGTATGGTCAAGATAGATAAGCTTGCAAAGAAGTACATCACGGTCGAAGTCGAAGACAAGATAGAAGTTCTCGACAAAAAACATCAGCCGATGACGGATATATTCGGCGGAAGTCTCGAAGAAACGGAAACATCCGCAGAAACCGATGAGACAGCCGAATCGGAAACCGGGACCGAAACTGCCGAAGTTCAACAAGAAACCGAGGCGGCGGAAACCGGGGTGCCGGAGCCCCTCGTCAATATAGCCGAAACAGAGGATAACGCATCTCTGAATGAACCCTGAAAATCGGAGATAGATAAACCGGCGTTATTCATATATTTCACGGATGAAAAATTATGGCAAACAGTCAAAACAACAGTAATAATTCGCTTTCCCACGGCAATAAAGCCGTCGGTGCTTCAACTACCGGCGCCGTCCGGACCAAGAGCCGCCGCCGCAGGATGCTGAGGCGGGGCGGAGTCATGCTTTTCGCATTTGGTATTGTATGGGCGATTTTGTTCAGCCGCCTTGCGTATCTCCAGATTTATAAATACGATGAATACTCAAGCAAGGTTGCGAGAAACGTTCAGAGAGAGTTCACCGTTTCGGCAACCAGAGGCGCTATATACGACCGGAACATGACCCAGCTTGCGGCTAACGTAACCGTATGGCGAGTCTTCATCTCCCCGTATTTTTTCACGGATGACGCTCAAAAGCTGCTGATTTGCGAGGGATTGTCAAAAATAC
>JAAZGC010000060.1 GCA_012511425.1 Clostridiales bacterium
GGCCTTCCGAATTCGTCGACCGGTTCGGTGGTTTCGGGCACCGTCGTTTCCGTCTGCGCATCCTGCGGGGCCGATTCGGGTGATAATTCTTCCTTGCCGCAGGAGACAACAGCCGATAAAAGCATAAACGCAGTCAGGACAAGCGCCAAAAGCCTCTTGTGTTCCATTTGATTGTCCTCCGATTTATCCTGTTTTTCGTTAAATCAATGTGTTTTCTTCAAAATATTATACCACATCATGAACAGCTTGTCAACGATTGTAAACGATTTATAATATCGGCGGAAAATTGATGAAAATCTTACAATATAGTTAATTAAACATCTTGTTTTCTTGTTTTTGATATGATATAATAATACAAGAAATTTTCTTACGCGAAACATATAAGGAGGTACCAGATGAAATATTGCCCGAATTGCCAGCAGACTTTCCCGAATCAGGCAAATATGTGCGGAAGCTGCGGCGGACCGCTGACATACATCCCTGATCAGAACCCCGTTCAGCCCGTTATGAATCTAAACGACCACACCGCAGAATTCAACCCCGCAGACATCTCCGATAACAAAATCTTTGCGATGCTGCCTTATCTCATGAGCATAGCCGGAGTGATAATCGCCATGCTCGGCGCTCCCGAGTCGCCTTATGCCAAGTATCATATCAAGCAGGCGCTGAAGATAACGGTTGTCGAATTCCTCGTAGCCATAATTTCGGTAGTTCTGGCGTTTACCATCATAGTCCCCATCGCCGGAGCGATCTGCCTCGGAATACTCAGCGTTGTAAACATAATCTGCTTCTTCCGGGTATGCAGCGGCAAGGCTATCGATGCCCCTATCATCAGTTCGCTTAAGTTCCTCAGCTGAATATTAATAAAGAGTCCGGCATCAAATTCCCTTTTCGGGTCTTTGATGCCGTTTTTTATTTGTCTTCGGCACATCGGGCAGAATCAGCGCTGAAAAACGTCGATACCGTCTTCAAAAAAGCTGAATACGACTTCGCCGCTGCGGGTGAGATAGGTTTCAATGTTGTTTTTTTCGAGCAGCAGCAGGGTTTCTTCGTCCTCCGGCTCGGCCGCCGAGCTTGTTATTACTGCGTATTGGGGTGATGTGCGGGAAACAAAATCGATAAGCGCGCCTCTGTATTCCCCGTGCGAAGGCATTTTCAGAAGGTCGCAGGAGATATCATCTTCAAGTGCGGAAAGCTCTTTCAGTCTTTCCTTTTCGGCATCGCCGGTGAAAAAAGCGGAGCGGCTGCCGATGCGGATCATGATTGCGAGAGAGCTGTTGTTGGAGGTGCTGTCTTTGCCGTATTCGCTTTTTTGCGGCGGGTATACGGTTATTTCTGCATCTCCCCAAGAAAATTTCGTCCCGGCGGTTACGGTTACGGTTTCGGTTCCGGTATCATTTACCGCTTTAAGATATGCGTCGTATTCCTGGCTGTCTTTACACTCAAAAGAGGTATATATCTTGCCTACCGGCAGCGTGCTAATAATCTTTGCCGCGCCGCCGACATGATCTTTATCGAAATGCGTTATGAAAAGAAAGTCGATCTCCCCTATGCCGTTTTCTTCGAGGCAGTCAAGCACCATGGCACCGCCGAGCGCTTCGCCGCAGTCGACAACGGCAGCGCGTCCGCCGGCGATTATGACAAAGGCGTCGGCTTTGCCGACATTAAGGGCAATCACCTTCATCAGCGGCGGCTCGCCTGATATCGCCTGTGCATCGGTCTCGGTCAAAATCAGCGCCGCGATGAGGACGATGAGAGCGGCAGCCAGCAAGATTGCGAAAAGCACTTTTTGCTTTCCGGCTGAACCTTTTTTCGGAGTCATAAGGCAGATACCCGGCAGAAGACGACATCGCGTCTTTTGTGAGTGTAGGTCAAAAGAAAATCACTTCCGTCGGCGATGACAGTCGGATAGGAATATTCTCCCTCGCCGTCTTCAAGCGTGATGCCGTCGTAAAAGCTGTCTCCGCCGTCACGGCTGAACAGCAGCTTCAGGGGGGTGCGCTCGGAAGTTGACACGGGATTAAGGCAGAGGGCGAGTATATTTTCAGAATTTACGGCGGTGCAGATGCCGCTGTTGTTGTTCGGGATATCGGTGCGGTAAGCGGGCGACCAGTCGATGCCGTTTTCGCTGTCGGAGCGGTAAACGGCGCCCCAGGTCGAGCGCATGAAAGCATGAACGCCGCGGCTGTCCCGCCAGAGGGCAGGTTGGATTATGCCGTTGCGCTTCTGCGTTTTAAAGGCTTCTCCGAGTATATTGTCGTATTTGTAATCGAGCGGTTTTGTGATATGCCAGCTTTTGCCTCCGTCGAAGCTGATGTCGAACTCGGTTGTCCAGGCCGTATGCGTTTCGACCGATCTCGGCGCTATAAGCGTTCCGTTCAAAAGCAGCAGCGGCGGGTTTTTAACCGGGCCTCTGCCGCCGGAGATATCCCCCGGCACAAGCGGCTGCGGCTCTGTCCAATTAACTCCGTCCGCTGATTCGGTGACATAGGTCACCCAGCCGGGAATCGTCTTCCCCGCTTTGAACCAGAGGGTGAATTTCCCTCCCAAAGCCGACAGCACCGGGTTCCAGTGCGCTTCCTCGCTTATCTTTATTTTTGTCGGCGGGAGAAATCCGTCTTCGCCTTTCATCGAAACGAAGATTCCGACGTCGTCACGCCCTTCGGCGGTGCCCCCGAAAGCCGCCGTGCAGATCCCGGCGCCGGGAAGATAAGCCAATGTCGATGCATGGCAGCTTTTGAAATATTTATCCTCGCCGAAAACAAATATCTTTTCGGCAACAGCGAAATTATTCATTTTAATAATCCCGGCGGCAGACCGCCGGAAACTCCTTTCCCGTTGATTTTAATATTTTATCACATTATACATAATGTTTCAAGACGTGATTTTTGCGGCAAAGTAAACAAAAAAGCGGCGAAGCTCTTTATCCGAGCTTCGCCGGAGATTTTTGTCAGCCTTCCACGCGCTTGATAAACTGGATCTTCTGGATCTGGATATTTCCGCTGTCGGCAGAGGACGGGTCGATGCGGAAGCCATTGAAGAGTCCTGCCCAGTCGGGGCTTTCGGAGGTGTCGAAGTCGCAGATTTCGAAGTCTGCGGTGCCGGTTTCGGCGGTAGTCTTAAGTGAAGCCGACTCGTCATATCCGGTCACGGTATCGGTGAGGAAGAAGAGCTGCATAGAGCCGTCGCTCGCAGTCGACTTGAAATAGAAGCGGATGATGCCTATATCGGCAGCATTAAGCCCCATCTTCTTGTCATGATATTCCATAAACGGGTCGCCGCCGGTAATGTCGCTTGAAAAGACTCCGTTTTCAACTTTGGCGTCCGACATCGAGTGATATCCCCCGAAATATGTGGCTGCGGGATCGGTAAAGGCGATTTCTTTGATGATCTGTTCTTCGTAAACCGCAATCTCGGTCTCAGCTGTGATGCCGTCGGAGGTGGTGACGGTTATGACCGCCTTGCCTAAAGCAATGCCCTTTATCATAATCGCTGCTTTTCCGTTGTCGCCGGGGGTAGCCGATGCAGCCGATGCGACGGCTACGTTCTCGTCGGATGATGTGATCGTCAGTGCTGCGTCCTTTGACGGGTCGATCTTGAGGCGGGCGGTTATCTCGCCCTCGGCTCCGGCAAGGATTTTAATGGCTTTGTTAACCTTGAGTTCGGTTTCAATCGGCGGCTCGGTTTCTTCAACGGTGGTGGTTTCGGCTGCCGTGGTCTCCTCCGCAACAGTCTCAGCCGCTTCCTCGCCTCCGCAGGCAAGCAAAGCCGTCATCAGCATAAGAATTGATAAAACAAGCGCAAGCAATTTAAAAGATTTCATATCGTTACCTCTTTCAAATATATTATTTGTTTTCGCCGGTACAGATATATTATACCATATTTTCGCATAAATGCAAGTGTTCCGGCGATTTTTTCGGAATAATTATTAAAAGATTTCAGGCGCGGAAGAGCGCGTCGTTCATATTGTCCGCCTCGATCTCATAGGTGCGGCCGTCGATTATCTTCATATACGGCTTTGTTGATGCATACGGCAGCTGATGCCGCTCGACAAGCTCGACCCGGAACCGGATCGGCTTTTCATAAACGACCGGTTTGATTTTGTCTGCATTTGTATACGCCTCGTATGCGGTTTCTTCTATCAGCTTATGCGCCTTTGAAAGCGGCAGAAGCATTCCGCCGAAGGAAGTGACTCCCTTTTTGACTTCGGCACAGTATACGCCGGGGATCAGCGCCCTCGCCTCGGCGCAGACTTTATCGTCGCCGGATACCATTATCACCGGTTTTCCCAAGTCGCCGGCGATGCCGGCGTCGATTGCGGTTTCTCCCGCCTTTTGTCCGTTTATCCAATAATTCTGGATCGAAGCGCTTGACATGCTGTGCTCAAGAATTGCCGACGGCGTTCCCGCCATCGCGTGATAACCGAGCAGTATCACCGCTCCGCAGTCGTCGAGGCCTAAAAAGCGTTCTTCCCGGGTTGAACCGAGAATTACATAATCGACATCGTCGGATATCTGATCCTGAAGCAGCGTATAGCTGCCGCCGTGGCAGTCGCGGACATAGACTCTTTCCGCGCCGGCGCGCTTCAGCCCGCGGGCGCAGGCGTTGATATCCGCCGTCATAAAAGCTCTTCCCTCGGAAAATCTCCGCTCTCCGGGTATTACCTGATCGGTAGAGTAAATTCCGCTTATGCCTTCAAGATCGGTCATAATAAGTACATTCATTGCAAGGCTCCTTTTTATCAAATTCTGAAAAACGAATATATCCGAAAAAACACGGTACATTAATTTGTCCCGTATATATTATATCATTTTGAGAGGCTAAGCGCAAGCCGTTAAGACCATAATCTTACATTAAAATACTTGCTGATGAATTATTATTTTTCCGGCAGAGAGGTTTTTGTCGGATCCGGGGCAAAAAATCCGAAAATTCGGTTGCATTCGGCAACTATATATGATATACTTATGATAAACTGTTAAAAACGATATGAAACTCATCCGAGGTATATAATGTATCAGGAAAAAATAAAGCCTTTCTGCGACGCTTTAAACGCGAGTGTCGGCTCCGTTTTTTTCGGCAAAGACAGCAGGATAAAGCTTGTGACGACGGCGCTCATCTGCTCGGGGCATGTGCTGCTCGACGACATCCCCGGAACCGGAAAGACTTCTCTTGCCAAAGCGCTGGCGAAGTCGCTCGACTGCTCCTTCAGGCGCATCCAGTTTACCCCCGACCTGCTTCCGTCCGACGTTACCGGCATTAATTTTTTCAACCAGAAAGAACAGGAGTTCCGGTTCAGAGAAGGACCGATTTTTACCGATATACTGCTTGCGGACGAGATAAACCGCACCACCCCGCGCACTCAGTCGGCTCTCCTGGAGGCGATGGAGGAACGGCAGGCGACGGTCGACGGAGTGTCTTATCCCCTTTCAGACAGCTTTTTTGTGATAGCCACCCAGAACCCGGTCGAGTCGGCGGGCGTTTTCCCGCTGCCTCAGGCTCAGATTGACCGTTTTCTTATGCGGCTGACTCTGGGATATCCCGAAAAGGCGGAGGATAAAAGGATACTCGACGAATACAGGACGCAGAGCCCTCTTGATGAGATAAAACCCGTGGTGACAAAAAGCGAGCTTGCCGAAGTGCGGGCGGCGGTAAGGCAGATAACCGTTTCGGACAGCATAAAAAATTACATCGTTTCCCTCGCAAATGCGACGAGAAGCGCGGAAAGCGTCCGCATCGGCGTTTCTCCGCGCGGTTCGCTTATGCTGATGAGGGCGGCGCAGGCTTACGCCGGGAGCAGCGGCCGCGATTACGTCATCCCGGATGACATCAAGGAAGTCGCCCGCGCCGTCTGGGCGCACAGGATTGTCCCGCGCTCGCAGAATACGATAAGGATGGCCGATTCCGGGGTGAATATTATAGACTACATCCTCGATTCGACCCCCGCACCCATAGAATGATATGTATTTTATCGCTCTTTGCATGGCGCTGCTGATCGTCTTCTTCCTGCAGCGGCATATCTATCGCAAATACATTTTCGCCGGGATGAATTACAGGGTGACCGTCAGCGCGGAGGAAGTGTTTGAGGGCGACGACGTATACATCTACGAGGAGCTTTCAAACGACAAGGCGCTGCCGGTGCCGAACGCAAAAGTCGAAGCGCAGATTCCCGACGGGCTGGCGCTCCGCCTGCTGACCGACGACGGCGGAGAACAGCTCTGCCGCTCGGTGCAGTCGATCTTTGTTTTAGGCTCTCACCGGGTGATAAAAAGACGCTGGAGAATTAAGTGCCTCCGCCGCGGGGTGTATAACTTCGGCTCGGCGCTCGTCGTTACAAACGACCTTTTCGGCATGGATACAAAGTCTAAACGCCTTATCGACGAGCCGGCGGCGCACAACAGGGTTGTGGTGCTGCCGAAGATAGTCAGAATCAGCGAAGAAATGACCCCATCCCTCTGGCTTACCGGCGGAAAAAACACGATGCGCTCGATACATACCGACCCGCTGATGATAGCCGGCTCCCGCGAATATACACTCGAAGACCCGATGAACCGGATCAACTGGAAATCGACCGCCGTCCACAATCAGCTTATGGTAAACATCGAGGAATTCACCCGCCGCGGGCAGTTCAATCTGGTTCTGAACATGCAGACGCGCTCTCCGGAGAAGGACCCGACTGTTCCCGCTTCCCCCGATCATATCGAGCGGTGCATTACCGCCGCCGCTTCGCTTATCGACCATGTCGCGGACGAGGATTCCCCGCTGCGGCTTTATATCAACACGCCTCCCGAGTCGATCGAAGCCGTTTATGTCGAAGAAAATCAGATCGACGACCCTGTCGCAAAGCGAATCCTCGTGACCCGGCTGTACCACGGAAAACGCGATTTTATAGACGCGCTTCGGCTGCTTGCCGATATAAAAATGAAGATATCGGTCACGACGGAGCAGCTTATGGATACAATCGCCGCTGCCGCCGATTATTACTGCGGCGGGGGAGATCTCATCATGGTATCCTCTTATATCGACGCAAGGATGCTGAATTTCCGTGAAGTCATGAGAAGCGCCGGCGTGAATGTAATATTCATGCTGACGACGACATATACCCCGCTTTCGCAGCATGAGCTCGCCGACGCCGAGATACACTATTTATCATGAAAAACGCAGTTAATTCAATTTTTGACAGGGGAAACCGGCGGCTGTCCGGCAGCTTTTCGGCGCTTTACAAGGCGCTCGCGGTAGCGGCGGTCTTATGCTCGGTGCTGCCTCTGCTCGAAACGATAACGACAAGGTCTCTCGGACTGCCGAAGATATTCGCGGTCTTTTTCGCCGTCCTGTTCTGCTCCGTCGGATATTTAATCATGCATTTTTACGCATGGGTGACAAAACTCGAGCAGAAGGAGACGGATTTTTCATACGAAGGCCATGTGAAATTCTTCGATCCGAAATCGGCGGCGCTGCCGCTTGCATTTTCGGTATTGCCGGCACTTCCCGTTTATTCCGTCTGCCAATATTATCTCAGAATAAGATATGAAACCGGCATCGACAGATATTTTGATGCGAACTCCGCCTGGCCGATTTTCCTTACCCTTCTCGCCTTTTCCCTCTGCGCTCTGGGGGTATTCCTCTGGTTTTATCCTTATTACAGGATAATCAGCGCCCGAACCTTCTTCTGGCTGCTCGCGCCGCTCGGCATCGGGTTTGCCGCAAGCTTTAATGATACCGGATTTCTTACCGTCTGCGCCGCATTTTATCTGTTTTTTGCTTTTATAGTTATAAACCAGTCAGAGCTTATACAGTCGGTGGTTCTCGCCGACTCGGCAACCCGCGGCAAATTAAGCGACAGAAACACAAAGGGGCTGGCTCCCGACCGATTATTCGGAACGGTTACGCCGGCAATGCGGCTTTACAACATCGCTCTCCTGCTGCTTACATCGGCTGCCATAGCGGTCGTGCTTCTTATCTGTGTTACCGTTGTCGTCGGTTTTACCTCTCTTATTCGGCTCCTGATGTTTGTCATACTGAGCGCCATATTCAAGGATGCCGACGAAGGATTTTACGAAGCCGAAGAAGCTGCCGAAAAAGCCGAAAGATTCGCCTTTAATCCTATGATTTACAATCTTGGCAGCGAAACCGAGACGAAGGCTTATTTCTGGTTTTTCGTTCTTTTGTGCATCGGTGTGATGGTGTTCTTCATCCTTGCCGCCCGCAGAGGGCTTTTCAAAAAGATCGGACGGTTCTTCGCTTCGCTTTACAGGATGATACTCAATTTCATTACCATGCTTTTCAATCTCCGCCACAGAACCGGGGAAAAAGCTGCTCAGCCGCAGAATGTCGGATATCAAGACATCGAAAGCGAGATTGACGAAGACGAATCGAGGAGAAGAAAGCCGGCAACTGCCTCCGAAGACATCAGCTATCGCGGATTTTTGCGGCGGATCAATTCGGTAAAAGACTTGGGCGAGCGGTTCTGCCGCGCATACGCGGAGCTTGCCGCCGCATGGAGGCGGGCGGGTTATGCGAAACCCGGAGATTCGCCGCGCCAGATCCGCCGGGGTGTTGAAGAAAAGACAACGGTCGCCGGTCTTTCAGAAATCACGGAGCTTTACGAAAAAACCCGCTACGGCGGAATTATTCCCGACGAAAACCAAGCCGCCGCAAAAACCGATGAAATAAGCGGCATTATGAGAAAATACGCCGAATAAACCATATCTGACGAAGGAAAATATTATGTTCACTCCGGGAATAGTATCGGTTACTTTCAGAGAACTTTCAATAGATAAAATAATCTGCCTCTGCCGCGAAAACGGCCTTTCGGCGATTGAAGTCGGCGGGGATGTTCATCTTCGCCCGGGAGATCTGCGGGAGGCGGAGAGGATATCCGCCCTATGCCGCGACGCCGGAGTTTCGCCCGTATCATACGGCTCATACTACCGCTGCGAAGAAAATTCCGGAGCGGAAGATGTGATTTACACCGCCGCCGCGCTCGGCGCTTCGAATATCCGCATATGGGCGGGGAGTGGCGGTTCTGCTGCGGAGTCGGGAGATGCAAGCCGCGCAAATCGGGCGAATATCGCCGCCGCCGCGAAGAATTTCTGCCGCGCCGCCGCAGAAAGGGGACTCGGCGTTTCCTTCGAGTGGCATCAGAATACCCTTACAGACACACTTGATTCGGCGCTGCGGCTTATCACAGAAATAAACGAGCCTAATCTGTCGCTTTACTGGCAGCCGAACCAGTCCAGGGATTTTGAAACGAATCTTTCGGAGCTTACAATTGCCCTGCCCCACGTCAGCAATGTGCACGTCTTTGCATGGCGCGGCAATGACAAATTCCCTCTATGCAAGCAGGCGGCGGAATGGGAGAGCTATCTCTCCGTCCTTTCGTCCGACGGCAGAGAGCGGGCTCTGCTGCTGGAATTTGTGCCGAACGGCAAAATCGAGGAGCTTATCCGCGACGCCGCGGCGCTCAGAGAGCTTATAGAAAAGGCGAGCCGAAATGCATAGAGACAACAAACATCAGATTTGTGTTAATTTTTCATTACTTTTCGCTCAAGGCCATTGACAATCCGACGTTTTTAATGTACAATATCTCAAATAAACCACAAACGCTGTGACGGAGACGGTTTTGCCGGCTCGCAGGCGCCAGAGAGCCCGTATTTTGGTGAAAACGGGACCTGCGGCAGCAAAACAGATCACTCCCAAGCGGCGTTCCCGAAAACGGAAAGACGATCTCGAGGCGTAGTTTCCGCAATTAAGGAACGACGTATATGCTACGTTAGAAGCAGGCGGCTTGTCTGAGCCGGGTAAAGAGGTCTGTCTCGATTTGTTTTTACACATAACTCCGAGACGGGCAAATTACGGGTGGTACCGCGGAAAATGAATGTTTTTCGTCCCGAATTTTCGGGGCGTTTTTTGTTTTTTTCCTGTCAGACGAAGAATATTTTTGTCAGATCACGGAGGTTATTTAATCAATGTCAATGAATGAATTCCAGAACGGCGTAAGAGAAGAAATAATGGCGATAGCGGCGCGCATAAAGGAGCTCCGCACGATCCTCGGCAAGAGCGCCGAAGATATGGCCGCAGTCACAAACCTTTCGGTCGAAGATTACCTTAAGGGCGAAAGCGGCGAGGGCGACCTCAGCTTCACCTTTGTCCACAACTGCGCCAAAGCGCTCGGGGTCGAAATTACCGACCTTATGACGGGTACCAGTCCGAGGCTTACCACGATGAGCATCGTCCGCTCCGGAGAAGGGCTTAAGCTTGAGCGGCGGCGCGGATTCAATTATTCCCACCTTGCATCGAACTTCAAGGGCAGACTTTCCGAGCCCTTTCTCGTGCGCGCCAAATACGACGCCGATGCAGAAGCAAAACCGATTCCGCTCGCGATGCACACAGGCGAGGAATTCGATTATGTCATTTCGGGACAGCTGAAAGTTAATGTAAACGGCCATATCGACACCCTTTATCCCGGCGACGCGATTTACTACAATTCAAGCGAACCCCACGGAATGATAGCCGTCGGAGGCGAAGACTGTCTGTTTATCGCGGTGGTGACCGACGCCGCCGGAAAAGCTTATGAATACGACCCGAGGCTGATTTCCTCCGCCGCACCTATAACCAAAAAGGTAAAATACGGCGACTTCGTCGAGTGCGAGGAAAACGAAGCGGGCGAACTTGTCAACATCAACTTTTTGAATACCGACCGCTACAACTTCGCTTTCGATACCGTCGACAGGCTGGCGGATGAAAATCCCGACGGACTTGCGATGATTCATGTCGCTCTCGACAAGACGGTAAAGAAATACACTTTTGATGATATGAAGCGCCTTTCCGCGAAAGCCGCGAACTATTTCGAATCGGTCGGCATCGAAAAGGGCGATCGCGTTATGCTTGTGCTTAGGCGGCAGGAGCAGTTCTGGTTCGCCGTTCTCGGGCTCTGCAAATTGGGCGCGGTAGTCGTTCCGGCTACTCATCTTCTTATGGAGAAGGATTTCGTTTACCGCTTTGAAAACGCGGGAATCAAGGCGCTCGTCTGCACCACGCACGGAACCGTCGCCGACGAAGCCGACAAATCCGTTAAATCTTCTCCTTCCCTGAAACTCCGCATCAGCGCCGGAGGCAAACGCGACGGCTGGCTTGACTTCGACGAGGGCATGGAAAAGATGTCCGACGTGTTCGAGCGTCGTCCCGACACTCCCTGCGGAGAAGATCAGAATATGCTGATGCTGTTCAGCTCTGGCACTTCCGGTTATCCGAAGGCGGTCATGCACAGCTACACCTATCCGCTCGCGCACTTCATAACCGCGAAATACTGGCACATGGTCGAGCCGGGCGGAGTTCACCTTACCATCTCCGACACCGGCTGGGGCAAGGCGCTCTGGGGCAAGCTTTACGGTCAGTGGCTCTGCGGCGGTACAGTATTTGTCTATGACTTTGAAAGCTTCAATCCCGCAGACATACTGCCGATGTTCAGCGAACACAATATAACGACATTCTGCGCCCCGCCGACGATGTACCGCTACTTCATCAAGTATGATCTGTCAAAATACGACCTTTCGAGTCTGAAGCACGCGACTGTCGCCGGTGAAGCTCTGAACCCCGAAGTTTACAATCAGTGGCTGAAGGCGACCGGAATCAAGCTGATGGAGGGCTACGGCCAGACCGAGACGACGCTTACCGTTGCGAACCTCTTCGGAATGAATCCGAAGCCCGGCTCTATGGGCAAGCCGAACCCGATGTATCGGGTGGCCGTGCTCAACGATGACGGCAGCGAGGCAAAAATCGGAGAAACCGGCGAAATCTGCATAAAGACCGACGGCGAAAACGCATATAACCCGGGAAAGCGGCAGGCGGGACTTACACTCGGCTATTACAGCGCCACCGCTCCAGACAGCATCGACCGCAAGACTACCGATGAGGCATGGCATAACGGCTGGTATCACACCGGTGACACCGCGTGGGTCGACGAGGACGGATACCTCTGGTATGTCGGCCGCAACGACGACCTTATCAAATCGTCCGGATACAGGATAGGGCCGTTCGAGATTGAGTCGGTTATCATGGAGATGCCTTTTGTCCTTGAATGCGCCATTACCGCCGTACCCGATCCGGTAAGAGGTCAGATAGTCAAGGCGACGATAGTCACCGTCGCAGGCACCGTCACAAGCGATGAGCTGGCAAAAGAGGTTCAGGACTACGTCAAGCACCATACCGCGCCCTACAAATACCCCCGCGTCGTCGAATTCGTCGACGAGCTGCCGAAGACGATCTCCGGAAAGATACGGAGAAACGTTATCAGGGGCGGAAACAAATAATATATAGACAGTCTTTTTACGATTCGCATAATATACGGAAACATGAAGGAGCCGCGGCAAAGTTTGAGTTTTGCCGCGGCTCCGCTTATTATTTTTTACATCAACCGGCGCGTACTTCTTCGAATTCGTCTGTTATCTCTTTGTCCGGGCTCTTTGTAACGAGAGAGACTGCCACGATAACGAGCGAGCTTAATATAAACGCCGGCAGCAGTGCGTATATCTTCCAGACGCCGCCGAGGGGATTGATGACGAGTTTCCAGAAGAAGACCATTACTCCTCCCGAAATCATTCCGGCGATGGCGGCAGGGTAGGTTGTGCGCTTCCAGAACAGACTGAACAGAATCAGCGGACCGAAGGCTGCGCCGAGACCCGCCCACGCAAAGGAAGTTATCGCGAAGATGGTGCTGTCGGAGTTCCACGCGATAATCATAGCTGCGATCGTTATAACCGCAAGAGTGATGCGCGAGCACCACATGACCTGTTTTTCTGAGGCGTCTTTCTTTACTATACCGCGGAAAACGTTCTGGCTGACGGCGGAAGCGGTAATCAGCAGATATGAGTCGGATGAGCTGATAGCCGCGGCAAGCACTCCCGCACAGGCAAATCCGGCTAGTACCGGCGGCAGAAACATCGTTGCCGCGTCGACAAAAATATTCTCGGCTTCGCTGTTTGACAGATAGTCAAGTCCGGCCACGCTGCGGCCGACGATACCGATGAAGATGGCCGCTACCATCGAGATGACCACCCAGATGATCGCCACGCGGCGGGAACGGGTGAGTTCATGCTCGGAGCGGATTCCCATGAAGCGAAGGAGTACCTGCGGCATTCCGAAATAGCCCAGCCCCCAGGCAAGGCATGATAAAATCGACAAAATGCCGTAATTTTCGGCGGGTCCGAACACATTGATTTCGGTTTGGGAGGGAGTTGCGGTTTTAAGAAGTGAGAAAAATCCGTCATAGCTCTTTGCATTGGCAATAACGGCGGATACGCCGCCGGCACTTACAACGCCCAGTACAAGGAGAAGAACCAGTGCAACGACCATAACTATCGCCTGCATAAAGTCGGAGGCGCTCTCCGCGAGGAATCCGCCGAGAAATGTGTAGACTAATACAAAAATAGCTGCAACAATCATCATGCTCGTGTATGATAAGCCAAACAGATTTGAAAACAGCTTGCCGCAGGTGCTGAGGCACTGCGCCGCATAGACGGAGAAAAACACTATAATGACCAGTGAGGCGATGGTCATCAGAATTTTCTTCTTCTCGCGGAAACGGTTGGAAAAGAAGTCGGGTATCGTGAAGGCGTCAACCTTTACGCTGTATCGGCGAAGCCGTTTCGATACGATAAGAAAATTCAGATATGTGCCGGCGGCGAGACCGATGGCAGTCCAGCCCGCGTCCGCAAGACCCGTCCAATACGCAAGCCCGGGCAGACCCATAAGCATCCAGCCCGACATATCCGACGCTTCCGCGCTGAAAGCCGTAACCCACGGCCCGAGCGAGCGTCCGCCCAAAAAATAAGACTCTGCGTTCTTATTCGCGCGCTGCGCAAAGAAGATTCCTATACCTATTACGATCGCCATGTAAACGATCATCGCGATTAAATGCTGGATATTTGCTGAGTTCATTATATTGCTTTCCTCTCCTGAAAAATGACACATTTATTATGTATATTTTTACAAAAAATGTGCATAACATATTATATCATAATGTTTATTAAAAAGCAAGAGTTTTTTATGGATACGGGAAAATA
>JAAZGC010000361.1 GCA_012511425.1 Clostridiales bacterium
CATTCGGTTGGTTTGGACATTCCCGCAGACTTGCTAAGGATTATGAAATTCGCACATATTATGCCGCATCTATGCTTCAGATTTCGCATTTGCATACTTTGTTGAAACATCTATGAGAACAGGTTCTAAAGTTTCACAACGTATTATCCGTCTCTGTTTAAAATACAAAGAAATGAAAGCCGAAAATACTTTTAACGGAAAATAAATGAAAAACTGTTGATTTTTGCACAAAAAAGAGGTATAATACAAGATAATGCAATTCTTTAAAATATGAACAAACTAACACGCTTTAATGTTGATATTATCACTTTGAGTGATAAATATAACACGAATAACAATAATACGAGGTGACTCAGGTGGCATTAACATTTCGAGGCGGCCTTTTTATGGATGAACACAAAAACACCCGCGGTGTTCAGATTGAGAATATGCCGTCTCCGGATAAAGTCACGATACCGATGTCGCAGCATATCGGCACTCCGGCAACCCCGGCAGTAAAAGTCGGCGATACGGTCGAGAAAGGACAGATAATAGGAAATGTCTTTTCGGGATTGGGATGTCCGGTTCATTCGTCTGTCTCCGGCAAAGTAACCGCCATTACCACAATGATGTTGGCTAACGGCAGGCAATGCAAAGCGGTAGAGATCGAAAACGACCGTCTCGATACCGTATATGCCGGTCTTCAGCCTTTTAAAAAGAGATTGGGCGACACATCAGCCGAAGAAATAATCGAAATAATCCGCAGCGCCGGGATAGTCGGAATGGGTGGTGCGACTTTTCCGACATATGCAAAAATACAGTCGGCAATAGGAAAAGCACAGCGTCTGATCATTAACTGTGCCGAATGTGAACCTTATATAACAGCGAACCACAGACTGCTGCTCGAGGATCCCGCATCTGTAGTAAACGGTGCAAAGATACTTCTTAAGGCCCTTTCTCTTCGGAAATGCGATATCGCGATCGAAGAAAATAAAATGGACGCGGTAAAAAAGCTCCGTAAAATGTTGTCCGAAAGCGATCTTTTCGATATACATGTATTGAAAACCAAATATCCTCAAGGAGACGAACGCCAGCTGATATATGCGCTGACCCGTGTAGAGCTTCCGACAGGCAAGCTTCCGGCTGATGTAGGCTGTCTGATTTTCAACGCAGAAACCTGTGCGACAATATTCAAAGCATTCCATACCGGAATGCCTTTGGTTGATCGAATTGTAACCGTTGACGGTGACTGCGTCAAAACACCTAAAAACCTCAATATTGCTATAGGAACTCCTTTCAGCAAAGTAATTGAATACTGCGGCGGACTTAAATACCCAATCGGGAGACTGATATGCGGCGGACCCATGATGGGAACCGCTCAATGGGATATCGAAGCACCGGTTTCAAAAGGCACATCGGCATTACTCGCATTTTCCGAAAAGGCAACAAGACCATATGATCAGGAACCGGTCTGCATTCATTGCGGAAGGTGCATAACAGTCTGTCCCATGAGCCTGATGCCGACATCCCTGGCAGTGTATTCAAACATCGGACGCTACGATATCTGTGATGAATACGATGCAATGAGCTGCGTTGAATGCGGCGCCTGCTCCTTTGTCTGCCCGGGTGCTGTTCCGATTACCGCGTTGATAAGGAAAGCAAAAGATGATCTCAGGGCGCAGAATGAAGCTAAAAAAGCAATGGCTGCAGCCGCTGCTAAAAAAACATCGGCAGAAACGGCAGAGGACGGTGATTAAAAATGATTGACGAAAAAAAGACAGCTGCAGTATCCGAAGGCAAAGCTGAAATAACGGAAAGAGCATTGTATACAGTCACAAGCTCTCCTCATGTTAAAGCGCGGGACACATCAAGGTCAATCATGATTGATGTACTGATCGCACTCACACCGTCGCTTATATGGGCGGTATATGTATTCGGATTCAGATCTCTTACTATAACGCTGATATCGGTTCTCTCCTGCGTCGGTTTAGAATTTTTATATGAGAAACTTTTGCGTAAGCCGGTTACCGTTCTTGATTTTTCAGCCTGCGTTACCGGCGTGCTGCTGGCATTCAACCTGCCCTCAACGGTTCCGCTTTGGCTGCCGGTTGCCGGATCATTCTTTGCCATTGTTATAGTAAAGCAGCTTTTCGGCGGAATAGGAAAAAATATAGTTAACCCGACGCTTGCCGCGCGTGTTTTCCTGTTTTCATGGACGACGCATATGACCACTTTTGCAAAACCTTTCGAAAAACTCTCGGCATCGGCATTTACCGTCAAACTGACCGAAGATGTCGTCGCTTCCGCAACCCCTATGGTTCAATTAAACCAGGGAACAATGCCGGAACAGACACTGCTCGAGATGTTCCTGGGAATCCGTCCCGGAGTTATCGGCGAGGTCTCGATACTTCTGCTCATTGCCGGCGGTATATACCTCCTAATAAGGCGGGTAATCACCTGGCACATTCCTGCGGCATATATTCTGACTGTCGGACTGATTTCGATTTTTACAGCACCCGCCGGAAATGCCATAGACTACACACTGGCTCAAATGATGGGCGGCGGACTCATATTGGGAGCCGTATTTATGGC
>JAAZGC010000362.1 GCA_012511425.1 Clostridiales bacterium
CCGCTTTCCATTCCCGAGATAATATCGGTGTCAAGTCTGTCGCCGATCATGACAGCTTCGGCGCTGTGACAACCGAGAATTCTAAGTCCGGTTCTCATCATCAAAGGATTCGGTTTGCCGCAGAAATATGCTTGTTTTCCGGTAGCCATTTCTATAGGCGAGATAAGCGCTCTGCAGGCAGGCGATATGCCGTTTTCGATGGGACCTGATACATCCGAATTCGCACCGACAAGCTTCGCACCCGCAAGGACAAGGTTTGTTGCCTTGGTAAGTGTTGAGAGAGAATAGCTTTTTCCTTCTCCGACAACCACATAGTCGGGATTCACATCATTCATTGAGATCCCGGCATCATAAAGTGCGTTCAGCAAACCGGCTTCTCCTATGACATATGCGGTACATCCCGGAGACTGGTTCTTAAGAAATGCGGCAGTTGCAAGAGCACTGGTATAAAAATGCTCCTCGGGTACTTCAAGTCCCATGCGTTCCAGTTTCTGCTGAAGCTCCCTCGGGGTATGGCTGCTGTTGTTCGTCAGAAAAAGGTATTGCTTGTTTTCTTCTTTTAACCAACTGATAAATTCCGT
The DNA here is from genome assembly GCA_012511425.1 of Clostridiales bacterium. Taxonomy (GTDB): domain Bacteria; phylum Bacillota; class Clostridia; order Oscillospirales; family CAG-272; genus JAAZGC01. Next base: position 582 of record JAAZGC010000362.1, read on the forward strand.
CACACCGGGAAGGATCATGTTGCCGTGATAAATCACGCCGTCCATATCGCAGATGAAACCTTTAATTGTATTGAAGTCAATCAATTTAAATACTCCTGTTATTTTTCGGAAGGGTGATGGTGAAAACTGTTCCTTTGCCGAGTTCGCTTTCAACATTGATCGTTCCGTTATGAATAAGCACTGCGTGCTTTACTATCGAAAGTCCGAGACCTGTACCTCCGACTTCTTTCGAACGGCTTTTATCAACACGGTAAAAACGTTCGAAAATCCTGTCAAGACTGCTCCGCGGGATTCCTATACCTGTATCTTTGATCTGCAGCTTGATTTCGTATTGGCTTACTTCGATATAAACCGAAACACTGCCGCCGTATTTGTTATATTTAATCGCGTTATCGCAGAGATTGTAGACAATGCTGTAAAGAAGCTGAGGCACACCGCGTATTGGTGCGCTTTCACCTTCAACGCTCAGGTCGATATGCATAACGGCAGCAGCAGTTTCAAGGCTGTCAGCGGCATTTTCGGCAATCTTAAATAAGTCACAGTCCTCCCATGACATTTTTGAGCCCCCGTTATCGAGCTTGGTAAGGTCGATAATATCTTCGACAAGGCTTGAAATACGCGCCGATTCGGCTCTGATTTTGGATGCGAAAGGCTTTACATCTTCTTCCTTTACCATGCCTTTTTCAAGCAGCTCCGCATAACCGGAAATTGCGTGCAAGGGGGTTTTTAGTTCATGAGAAACATTTGCGGTAAATTCCTGACGTATCAACGATGCTTTTTCAATCTCGGAATTGTCTCTCTTTAGCTGTTCCTGCTGGTTTGCGATCTTTCTGAGAAGCGGTTCGACTTCCTTGTAATTTTCTTTATCATAATACTGCTTGGGGTTGTCAAGATCGATCTGGTTTATCGGTTCAACGATTTTCTTGGCAAGCCTGGAAGCAAGAATGAACGAAAGCGCCAATGCAAGCAGGATAACGAAGCTTATGGGCTGAGCGAAACCCAAAATCAAAGTCCAGACCGCCATTTGGACTATTGAAAGTCTTAGTATCGAACCGTCGTTTAACTTTTTGGCGGCATATAGCTGTCTTTCGGCTAAGGTACTTGAATATCTGGCTGCTTCGCCGTAACCGGTTTCAAGCGCTTCTTTTGCTTCTTCACGCTCAAGATGATTTTCCATCAGCGATTTATCTGCTTCATTGTCATAAATCACAGTTCCGTCCGATGCAATCCATGTAATTCTGTAATCGGATGTATTCAGTTCATCAAAATAACTCATGCCGGAAAGATTAACCCCTTGTGAGGCGAGTTCGATTTTGATTCTGAGCTGCTTTTCCTGAATATTGGTAAGATAATCATAACTGATTCCCATTATGAAGATCACCGACGCCAGAAATATGACAACTGCGACAAGCCAGATAGCTTTGAATATTTTACTGCTCATTTGAATTGACCATCTTGTATCCGACTCCTCTTACCGTTTCAATAAGATCGCCGCAGTCGGAAAGTTTTGTTCTCAAAGTACCGATATGGACATCAACAGTCCTTGTCTCGCCGATAAAATCAAGACCCCAGATCCGGCTCAGAAGTATTTCACGGGTGAAAACCTGACCGATGTTTTCTAAAAACAGTTTCAGCAGCTCATATTCCTTAAGTGTCAGGGCAACGGGCTTCTCATGTACCGTAACGGTATGTCTGTCTTCATCAAGAGTTATGCCGCCGTGGTTAAGAATCTGGGTTTGCTTGGGCGATGTCCGTCGAAGAACCGCTTTGATTCTGGCTATCATTTCCATCATACCGAACGGTTTTGAAAGATAATCATCCGCTCCGGAATTGAGTCCGATAACTTTGTCGAATTCACTGTCTTTTGCAGTTGCGATTATTATCGGAATTTCTGCGGTCTGAGGCAGTGCGCGAAGTTTTTTCAGCGTGGTTATGCCGTCTTCTCCGGGCAGCATAATGTCAAGCAATATCAGATCCGGCTTTTCTTCTTTTAAAGCACGCCAGAGTTCGTTACTGTCAGAGAACCCCCGGGCTTTAAAATCAGAAGCGTTAAGCGTGTAAAGCATAAGATCCCGGATGGCTGTCTCATCTTCAACACAATAAATCATTTATTATACCTCCCAATAATCATACATATTAATGATACGATAAAAATGTAAACACCGTAATCAGTCTATTGTAAAATCTAAGTTAAGTC
>JAAZGC010000363.1 GCA_012511425.1 Clostridiales bacterium
AAACGCTCCGATGCGGGTGTTATTCAATGGTCAGAATGTCAGCCTTCCAAGCTGAATGTGTGGGTTCGATTCCCATCACCCGCTCCAGCAGGCTCCGGTTAAACGGAGCTTTTTTGTTTTTCGCAGATAATAAATAAAAACCCCCGAACCTAACGGCAGCACCTTATCATCATACAGCACGTTCCGGTTTGGGGGATTTTATTATCTTTTGATTAATCAGCCCTGTCAAGGCCTATCCGCTTCCGTTCTTTATCGACATTGAGCACTTTAACGCGGATAGGCTGTCCTACCTCCGGTTTTGTGCGGCCGAATTTCGAAACATGAAGCAATCCGTCGGTATGAACGCCGATATCTATAAATGCGCCGAAATCGGTTACATTCCTGACCGTTCCGCTGAGCGTCATTCCCGGATGCAGCGAATCCAAATCCATCAGATCGGCGCGAAGCTCCGGTTTCGGCAGGGAATCGCGGATATCGCGCCCCGGCTTTTCAAGCTCTCCGACTATGTCATTAAGCGTCGGCAGACCGATACCGAGAGAATCGGCGATATCTTCGGCTCCCGCGGCGATAATTTTTGACCGTAGCTCAAACAGACGTCCTTCCCGGACATCAGCCACGGTATATCCGAACCTTTTCAGCAGCTCCTTTGCCGCAGAATAAGATTCCGGATGAACGCCGGTGTTGTCGAGTATCTCATTTGACTCGGGAACGCGCAGAAAGCCGGCGCTTTGAACAAAGGTGCGTTCGCCGAGCCGCGGTACTTCCTTGAGTTCCGCTCTTGATTTGAACCCGCCGGTATCGCCGCGCTTCTTTACGATATTTTTTGCAACGGTTGAATTAAGTCCGGCAATGTGCGAAAGCAGCTGATATGACGCGGTATTTACATCAACGCCGACTTCGTTTACAACGTCTTCGACAACCCCGTCAAGCGCACGGTCAAGCTCTTTCTGCGGCAGATCGTGCTGATATTGACCGACGCCGATAGCTTTAGGGTCGATTTTTACAAGCTCCGCAAGGGGATCCTGAAGCCGTCTTGCGATGGAAACTGCGGAACGCCTTGTAACATCCATATCCGGTAGTTCAGCCCCCGCATCTTCTGACGCCGACCAGACAGAAGCGCCGGATTCGGAAACAATAGCGTATTTTACCTCTTCGGGAATTGTTTTGAGAAGATCGCTTATGAATATTTCACTTTCCTTCGAGGCCGTGCCGTTGCCGAGAGCAATGACTTCAATACGATGATCTCTTATCAGCTTCTTCATTGTTTTCGCCGCTTCATCGGTTTTTTTCTGGGGTGAATGAGGATAAATTGCCGTTGTTTCAAGCACCTTTCCGGTTTCATCGACGACGGCAAGCTTACAGCCGTTGTAGTATCCGGGGTCAAAGCCCATAACCGTTTTGCCTTTGAGCGGAGCTCCCATCAGCAGCCCTCGGAGGTTATCGGAGAAAACCCCTATCGCTCCGGTGGAGGCATTGTCGGTAAGGGTAGAACGTATCTCGCGTTCAATGGACGGCTTTATCAGTCTGTCATAGCTGTCAAGCACCGCCGCTTCGACATATTTTCTCGCCGAAGAGGCTTTAGAAGAAACGGTTTTCATGAGCAGCCAGTTTAGCGCAATTTCGTCTTCAAGCTCGATGCTTATTTTGAGCGCTTTTTCATTTTCTCCCCGGTTCATTGCGAGGACTCGGTGTCCTGCGATACGGCTGACAGGTTCCGAATAATCGTCGTACATCGCATACACGGGATTGCCGTCCCCGGCTTTTTTCGCGTGTATCCTGCCGTAATCCCATGTCATCACCCTCAGCTCTCCGCGCAGTTCGGCGGAATTGGCAACATCTTCCGCTATTATATCGCAGGCGCCGCTGAAAGCGTCATCTCTTGTCTCAACACCTTTATCCGGATTAATAAATCCGTCAGCCATAGAGTTAAGGGAAGGCGAGTAGCTGTCAAGCTGCGCATATATCGCAAGAGCTAAATCTTCAAGCCCTTTATCCCGCGCATCCGAAGCCCGTGTGCGCCGTTTCGGCCGGTAAGGGCGATATAAATCTTCAACAGCGGTAAGCGTATCGGCAGAAGCTATCTTCTGTTCAAGCTCCGGAGTAAGCTTTTCCTGACTGCTTATCGAATCCAGCACCTCCGCTTTTCGATCTTCGAGCTTGCGCAGATATTCAAGCCGGTCGCTTAGGTCGCGGAGGGTTTTGTCTTCCATCGAGCCGGTGCGCTCTTTGCGATAACGGGCGATAAAAGGTATCGTGTTGCCTTCATCCAGAAGCGCAACAGCAGCCTCGGTTTTGTCGAGCGGTATCTTCAGTTCATCTGCAAGAGTTCTGATAATATCCATTGTTCTATACAATTACTGCCGCATTCCTGCGGATTACATATTAATATCAATTTTCGTCTTTTGCTTTATTCGGCGCGGCTTCGAGTGCTTCGATTTCATCAGCCGTAAGCATCCGCCACTCACCGCTTTCCAAAGATGGGTCGAGAGGAATGGAAGCAAAGAATGTCCTTGTCAGTTTTAAAACCTTGTTCCCGACCGCTTCGAACATTCGCTTTACCTGATGATAACGTCCTTCTGTCAGAGTAATGTTTACCTTTGTCGGTCCCAATATCTCGATTTTTGCGGGTTTGGTGATCTTACCGTCGAGAACGACGCCTGCCTCCAGTTTGTTTACCGTTTCATCGTCAAGGACAAATGCAAGGGAGGCAAGATATGTCTTTTCGCAGTGATACTTCGGAGAGAGCAGCCGATGCGCCAGCGGACCGTTATCGGTCAGAATCAAAAGTCCCGTAGTATCCCGATCGAGCCGGCCGCATGGAAAGAGCCCCATCCGCGAATATCTTTCATCCACAAGTTCAAGAACCGTCGGTGCCGACGGGTCATCGGTCGAGCTTACATAGCCTTCCGGTTTGTTGAGCATGATATATGTGTATTCCATATAAGGAATTATCGTTCCGTCGAGCGCGATTTCATCCTGTCCCTCTTGTACTTTGGTTTCAGGGTGCGTCACCGGCATACCGTTTATCGTTATCCGCCCTTTTTTTACGGCTTTGGCGCATTCTTTTCTTGACATAAGTCCTGCGCCGGAAATATATTTGTCTAAACGCATCATAAATAAATGCCTCTTTGTATCATTTTTTCGGTTGACATTTATTTTACCACAAATCCCCAAAAAAGTAAACCTTAATCGTGTTAACCTCTTGACAAAATCACTGATTTGTGAGATAATTATGTAGTTGTTTATTATATTTATCAACATGTTTATTCGTAGGGAGGCTATTTTTCATGCAGAATTCCGTTTTAGTAAAACTCACGGCAATCATTCTCGCCATACTGCTCACTTCTTCCATATTGTTTGCCTGCGGAGACAAAGAAGGGGGTACCCCTTCTCAGGGGAATACCGATACTCAGGCAGCAGCAGAAACGACTGAAGAAACCACCGCACCCGCAACTTCGGTTCCCGCAGGTACCGACTTCGGGGGAACCACTATTAATGTTTTGAACTCGATATATTTCTCTACCGACGGCTACTATTTTGATGTTTCGGAAGAAACCGGCGACATTGTAAACGATGCTATTTATGAAAGAAACATGAAGGTTCAGAACGATGTAAATGTTAACTTCAATGTATTAACCAAAAACGAAGATGCAGGACCGATCATAGAAAAATGCGTCACTTCGGGATCAAATGAATTTGATTTCGTTTTCGGTGTTCAGTTCCAGGTCGTTCCTCTTGTTGTAAGAGGAATGTTCATGAACCTCGAGGGGGCGCCTTATATCGATATCGAAAAAGATTGGTGGAACGGCGAATATACCCGCGAATGCTCCATCGGCGAAAACAAGCGTTATTTTATGTCCGGCGACATAACCATAGGTCTTATACGCCATCAGTCCTGCTGCTATGTAAACAAGCAGATGTTTGAGAATCTTCTCGGCGATCCTCAGTCTATATATACCACGGTGCTTGACGGAAAATGGACGCTTGATCAGTTCTCTGAATATGCATCGAAGTGCTATTCCGACCTCAACGGCGATACCAAATTCGACGAAGGCGACCAATACGGCTGCGGCGTAATAACCGCCAACCTTACCGACCACTTCACATACGACGCCGGCGTCCGCTGCACCGAAAGGGACGAAAATGACACTCCTATCCTCGTTATGAACAACGAACGAACCGTTTCCTATGCCGAAAAAATAAAGAAAATCTACTATGAAAACGAAGGTATAAGGGTTTTCCCGGCGGATTACACATCGCTGCATGAGAAAATCCCGAATAAATTCAAAGCCGATTCCCTCGCTTTCATGGTCGGCTGGTTCTATATCTCCGACTACCTCCGCGACATGGAGGGAGATTACGCCGTTATCCCGTTCCCGAAATACGACGAGTCACAGGAAAGCTATCTCGCTCTGATCCATGACGTTGCTACCCTCGTCTGCGTACCGGCTACCTGCGATAAGCTTGACACGATTGCCGCCGTTCTCGAGCTTCTTGCGTATGAAGGCTACAATACCGTCGCTCCGGCTTATTATGAAGTGGCGCTTAAAACGAAATATATCCGCGACAATCAGGATGCCGCGATGCAGATCATGGATATAATCCACGATTCTTCGACCTCCGATTTCGCATATATTTACAACTACGCTCTCAACAGCATCGGGCTTATCATGAGAGAAGTGCTCGGTTCGAAAAAGGGTGATTTTGTCTCATCTTACGCCAAAAAAGAAGTAAAGACACAGGCGCTGCTTGATGAACTCATCGAAGTATATACCTCACTCGACTGAAAATAAAGAAAAGAGGATGTATATGTCAATTATAACACCTTACTATAAGGATTTAAAAACCCTCCACGTCAACACTCTTCCTAACCGCGCCTATTTCATTCCGTATGAAAGCCGCGAGAAGGCTGTCGCCGACAACCGCGGCCGTTCAGCCTGGTTCCGTTCGCTCTGCGGTGAGTGGGACTTTACCTTTTTCGATTCGATAACCGAATTTGACGGAATCGAAGGACCTCATGATACCGAAAAGATGACGGTTCCTTCGAACTGGCAAAGTGCTTTGTATCTTGATCGCTGTTATGATGTCCCCAACTATACCAATGTCAATTACCCTTATCCGGTTGACCCGCCTCATGTACCGGATGAAAATCCATGCGCGCTTTATTCGAGAACTTTTACCATGGATGACGGTGCGCTTCGGCTTAAAGATATTCTCCTTACCTTCGAAGGCGTTGATTCCTGCTTCTATGTCTGGATAAA
>JAAZGC010000061.1 GCA_012511425.1 Clostridiales bacterium
CGAATTTTTCGATAAGCCCGGGATATTTCGGTATTTCCTCCTCGCGGGCGACAACTACTATTTCGGTTATCGACGGGCAGCTCTCGAACTGCATTATTGTCCTGACAATCACCGGAATCCCCGCGATATCGGTCATTTGTTTTGTAGTTGCGGCGGCGTTCGGATCCTCTGCGCCGGAGTCGTTGAGCCGCATCCTTGTTCCGTTTCCGGCAGCAACTATTATAACCGATGTAAAGTCCTCGCGCGGTTTGAAGATTCCGCCGAAAGCTTCTTTTAAACTGCTCATTTATATCTCCGATTAAGTGATAATTATCGATAAACAATAAAACATTATTGAATTACAACGATTATTATATCACATAACGAATAAAAAAACAGTTTTATAAGTTTCGGTCAGGTAAACAATCCGTTAATTCACTCACCTAACTAATTTCTGTCCTGCCGCGGAGCAATAAAAAAATTCGGGGAGCGTTCTGCGCTTCCCCGAAGGTAACATCTTTTTATTTATATCCCATCCCGATGTCAAAAGCTTTTGTATTGTTTTCCATGAGTTCAGCTTTTGAAGCGGGAATCGAAGCAGCCATACTCTTAAGAAATTCATCGCGGGTGAAGAGTCTGGTTGCGGCGACTACTTTTCCGAGCATAACCACGTTTGCGCCGCCGACAAGACCGTTGTCTTCGGCGAGTTTGGTCGCAGGAATGTAGTATCCGGAGATGTCGTCGCGCCAGCTTATCTTGTTGACAAGCGTCGAGTCGACAAACATCGTTCCGCGGCTCTGAACAAGCGGCTCGAATTTATCAAACGAGGGAAGGTTGAACACAACTGCATAGTTCGGATTGGTAACGATTGGAGAACCGATCTCCTCATCCGAAATTATTACCGAGCAGTTGCAGGTGCCTCCGCGCATCTCGGGTCCGTATGAAGGCAGCCAGGATACATTATAGCCCTTAGCCATTCCGCACGCTGCCAGCTGTCTTCCGGCGAAAAGTATGCCCTGTCCGCCGAATCCGGCTAAAATAAAAGATTTTGTCATTTTGCTTCATCCTCTCCGGTAATATCTTTATATACTCCAAGCGGGTAATGCGGGATCATGTCGGTGCGCACCCATTCAAGCGCCTCTGTCGGCGTCAACCCCCAGTTGGTGGGGCAGGTGGATAACACTTCGATGATCGAAAAGCCTTTTTTGTCGATCTGTGTCTGGAACGCCTTCTTTATCGCTCTTTTGGCTTCGTTGATGTGGGGAACTGTATCGACCGCAACGCGGGCGCAGTATGCGGTTCCGTCGAGCGTTGCCATTAGCTCGCAGACACGGATCGGGTTGCCCTGAATCTCTTTCTTGCGTCCGTAGGGCGAAGTGGTAGTCTTCTGTCCCAGGAGTGAAGTCGGAGCCATCTGACCGCCGGTCATGCCATAAATTGCGTTGTTTATGAATATTGTCGTGATGTTCTCGCCGCGGGCGCCGACATGAACTGTTTCGGCGGTACCGATAGCGATAAGGTCACCGTCTCCCTGATAGGTGAAAACGACGCTGTCGGGAAGCACCCGCTTAACGCCGGTGGCGACTGCCGGAGCGCGGCCGTGCGCCGCTTCGATCATGTCGCAGTTAAAATAATTGTATGCAAAAACCGAGCAGCCGACCGGAGCAACTCCGATGGTTTTTCCTTCGACGCCGAGGTCGTCGATCGCCTGAGCCACAAGACGGTGGACTATACCGTGGGTGCAGCCGGGGCAGTAATGCGTCGCAACGTCGCAGAGTGCCTTCGGTCTTTCAAAAACAATCTTGCTCATTATCTGACACCTCCTTCGCTTTCGATCGCCCTGAGCACATCAGCCGGGGAGGGCATCATGCCCCCGGTGCGTCCGAAGAAATGAACCGGCTTTTTCGATTCGATTGAAACTTTTACGTCGTCGACCATCTGTCCCATGTTGAGCTCAACGACAAGGAATTTCTTTGCCTGATCGGCAAGCGCCATGAGCTGCTTTTTGGGATACGGCCAAAGGGTAATCGGACGGAAAAGTCCGGCTTTTATCCCTTTCTCACGGGCCATCCCGACGGCGGTCTTGCAGATTCTCGAAGTAATGCCGTAAGAAACAAGGATGATATCCGCGTCTTCGGTCATGTAGTTTTCAAAGCGGATCTCGTTTTCCTCTATCTGCCCATACCGCTTGTAGCGCTCAAGCACGACCTTTTCGAGCACATCCGGCTGGATGTAAAGCGAGTTTATTATATTGCGTTTTCTCTTGTTTTCATGACCGTTCGTTGCCCAGGGCTTATCCGGCAGGACAGTCTGACCTTCGGGAGCAAGCTCGACAGGCTCCATCATCTGACCTAAAGCGCCGTCGGCGAGCAGCATAACCGGGGTACGGTATTTATCGCCTATGTCAAAGGCAACTCCTGCGAAATCGGCAAGTTCCTGCACCGAAGAGGGAGCAAGCACCGGCACCTGCGAATCGCCGTGGCCGAGCGCTTTGGTCGCCTGGTAATAATCCTGCTGTGACGGCTGTATCGAGCCGAGACCCGGGGAGCCGCGCTGTATATTTACGATAAGGCAGGGAAGATCCGAGCCGATAAGATATGAGATTCCCTCGCATTTGAGCGAGATTCCGGGCGAGCTTGAGCTGGTCATCGTTCTCGCTCCGGCAGAGGCGGCGCCGAGAACCATGTTGATTGCAGCAACTTCGCTTTCCGCCTGGAGACAGAGGCCGCCTACCTTCGGCATCCGTTTAGCCATGTATTCGGCTATTTCTGTCTGTGGGGTTATGGGATATCCGAAATAATGCAGGCAGCCGTGGCGGATCGCCGATTCGGCGATGGCCTCGTTGCCCTTCATCAGGACTTTAGCCATATATATTATTCCCTTCCTGTGATTGGTGTATCAGACGTCTTTTTCAACGGTAATTACCGTATCCGGGCAGATTACGGCGCACATTGCGCAGGCAATGCACTTCTCCTGATCTTTTATCCTCGAAGGGTGATAACCCTTCGAGTTGAGATTTTCGCCCAGTTCGAGTATTTTCTTGGGACATACGCTGACGCAGAGTCCGCATCCCTTGCACCGTTCGACATTAAATGTAACTTTGTTCATAAGCTCAAACCAGCCTTTCGCTTGAGGGTTGCTTTATATAAGTGCCGGCATCCGGCAGATATGTATAATTATTCATCGGTCACCGCCGATTCTTTCCAGAGGTACTTTGTTTCATCCGCCATATGCAGCAGCGGCTCGATGCCGTCAAAATCACCGCTTTCGAGCATGGTTGCGCTGAACGCCGCCGGAAGATCCGTCATTTCGCAGAGC
>JAAZGC010000364.1 GCA_012511425.1 Clostridiales bacterium
AAGCAGCCGTCCGACGTTTGATACAGGCGGGCGGATAAGCTCGGTCAGCCTCGGCAGCACTTCGACAATGACCGCCTTTCCGCCGCTCTCGCCGGGGGGCTCGATCTTCACCCGGTCGCCGACGAGCAGGGTTGTGCCGTCGTGGCGGAAGACCCCTCGGGGAACCGCTCCCGTCCGTTCCGAATTGTCAAGCAGGACGGTATATGAGCCGTCGGCCGAAGTGACCGCAGTGCCGATAAGGCGGGATTCGCCGCTTGTGTTCCGATCTGGTTGAACGCCGTTTGAGTTGAAATTCATTTATTATCCTGTTTTTGATTGAAATTATTTAACATCCGGTCATTTTTGGGGAAAAATTAACACAAAACATTTAAAAGATTATAGATTTTACTTTGATTGTGTGGTAAAATAATAAATACCTATTTTTTATTTCAGAACAGAGGTGGCAAAATGTCCGAAGAAAAAAAGCTTACAAACGAAACCGCCGCAGAGGAGCATACCCCGCACATAATGACGGGTCACAGGGAACTCGAATACTCCGAAAAATCGAATCTGCTCGAGCAGGCGGCTTATAAATTCCAGCTTCAGGACAGAGCAACCCCTAATCTTTACCGTTATCTTTTCGATTATGAATCGGTGCCGAAGGTGAGTTTCAATCACCGCTTCGTGCCTACAAATATGCCGCAGGATATCTGGATAACCGATACTACCTTCCGCGACGGCCAGCAGTCTACATCCCCGTTTACCGAAGATCAGATCGTGCATCTTTTCTCATTGCTGCACAAACTCGGCGGCCCTAACGGAAAAGTCCGTCAGAGCGAATTTTTTGTATACACCGAAAAGGATCGCCGCGCGGTCGAAAAATGCCTCGCGCTCGGTTATGAATTCCCGGAGGTCACAACCTGGATCCGCGCAAACGAAAAGGACTTCGCTCTGGTAAAGAGCATAGGGATAAAGGAAACCGGAGTGCTCGTTTCCTGCTCTGACTATCACATTTACAACAAAATGGGGCTTAACCGCAGTCAGGCTCTCAATAAATATCTGGGCGTCATCGACAGCATCCTTGAATACGGCATCCGCCCGAGAATACATCTCGAAGACATCACCCGCGCCGATTTCTACGGCTTCGTTATCCCACTGGTTTCGGCGCTGAACGAACGGGGAATGCAGGCGGATATGCCGCTGCGCGTCCGCGCCTGCGACACGATGGGCTTCGGCGTCTCCTTCCCGGGAGCGGCGCTGCCGCGTTCGGTCCCCGGCATTATTTACGGACTGCAGCATTACGCCGGCATCGATTCAACGATGCTCGAGTGGCACGGCCACAACGACTTCTATAAAGTCGTTACCAACGCCTCCACCGCCTGGCTTTACGGCGCGTCCGGCGTCAACTGCTCGATGCTCGGCATCGGCGAGCGCACCGGCAACTGCCCGCTCGAGGCGATGGTCATTGAATACGCCTCTCTCAGAGGCACCACCGACGGGATGGAGACTCGGGTAATAACCGAAATCGCCCATTATTTCGAAGACGAGATCGGCTACGAAATCCCCGCCCGCACCCCCTTTGTCGGCCGCAGCTTCAACGTTACGAGAGCCGGCATACACGCCGACGGCCTTTTGAAGGACGAGGAGATTTACAACATCTTCGACACCGAAAAGCTGCTCGGGCGTCCGCCGCTCGTCGCGGTCGATTCGCATTCGGGACTTGCCGGCATTGCGCACTGGCTGAACAGCTTTTATGAGCTGAACGGCAGCCCCGCCGCCGTCGACAAGCGCCATCCGGCAATCGAGCAGATGCAAAAAATGATAGGCGAAGAATACGCCTCCGGCCGCACCACCGTAATGGGGGACGGCGAGCTTGAAGCCATGCTCCGCGAGGCCGACTTTGAGCTTTACAAGCACGTCGCACACAAGAGCGTCTTCAATCCGGAGCTTCACAGGAGCCGCGAAGAAAAATAAAGCATTCAGCAACAGGAAGGGAAATCCCTTCCTGTTTTTATCTCAGCCTGACCGATGCGTTATTAAGACAGGAGTACAGAATATCCTCCCAGCTGCGGTGCGGGTCCAGGCAGGACTCGGCGAATATCGCCAGCGGCAGCGTCGCCCCCGTCTCGATAAGGTTGTCTTCCGTCAGCGATTCGAGTACCGCCCCTCGGTCGGCAGCGGCTCCGCTTGCAGCGGCTCCGCTTTCGGCGGCTATCTGAGCGACGGCTTCGGCGCAGCCGCGGCCGTATTTTATCCAGTCCGCTTGGTCGCGGCGAATCCAGCCGTCCCGAAGGGCGGTTTTTGCTTTTATTTCGATATCCGAGCTTTCCCCGAGCGGAGAAGGACCCCGCTGATGCTCGAATTTCGACCAGTCGAGGTTGGTCTGACCTTTTAATACCCCGCCGAAACCCTTGCCGCCCCGCAGGCGGAGGATCGAGTCGGTGAAGGCTCTGGTTTTTTCATCGTATTCACCGGCGTCGTAGCCCCAGGGGAAGGAGCCGCAGTCCTCCCAGATTATGTCGATGCGCGGGTCGGCTTTTTCGATTTCGTCAAGGTGCCGGTCGACCGACATCGCGTGAAGCCCGAAACAGATTTTAAGGTTCGGGCGGCGGGAAAGCAGATCGGAGGAGATGACATTCGCCCACTTCACCGCTTCGGCGGCAATCAGCCGGCCGTCCTTGTATTCGTCGGTCGTTTCGGTGAACAGCTGGAAATATATCCCGTCTCCGCCGTTTTTCAGAAATGCGTCGGTGCGTTCCGTGACGGTTTTGCGCATTCTTTCAAGCGAATCCGGATCGGAAAGGTCGTGCTCCTCTCCCCAGCCCCAGGAAAATCCCCAGATAAGCTCGATTCCGAGCGAATGGGCGTAATTTACTATCTCCCGGCCGTTGAGAGGCGGGAAGTCGTTCCATATTGTCAGGCGGTTGAGCCGCAGCCGCGCCATGGCGGTCATGAACCGGCGGTAATCGCAGATAACGTGTCCCCAGGTCCAGACCCCGCGGGACTTTATCGCAGGCACCGATGAATGGGAATACCGGGGAAGCGAAAGCCCGGCAAGCGCCCCCGCCGTCCTCCGCGATGTCATGAAAGACGGCAGATAGCTGTCGGCAAAGAGGTAAGCGGCGTACATCGCGCTTATTTCGTTTCCGCCGGAAATTTCGGCGTTTTTTCCGCCGCATTCAACAACTATTCTGTCATATTCGAGCGCCGGGTCGACAAAAATGCGGACAATCCCGCCGTCAAAGCCCTCCGGAGCTTCCCCGAATACCGGCACGACATAGGGCAGATATGCCCTCAGCGCCGCCGAAACTATGTCGACGGCGCGGGGGCAGCTTTCGTAGCTGTCTGCCTGGATTATCCACCGCTCTGCGGCGGACTTTTCAAATTCCATGATAATTGCCTTTAAAGGCGGAGCTTATTCTTCTATCGCCGCGCGGCGGGTGTTGATTTCCTTGATGATCGCCGGATCGAACTTCGGCTTGCGGTCGTAGGTGTAAAGTCCGTTGACTTCCTGCTCGACGTTGGTGAGCTGGGTGTAGCAGAACGCCGCCATGTTCGGGTTGTCAAGCAGCGAATGGGTCAGAGCTTTGTAGCGGGCGATGAATTCCTCTTCGTCCTTCGGGCGGCTGCCGTAGCCCCATCCGCGTTCCGGATTCTGCGGGTCCCACCAGATGCCGCCGTATTCCGAGACAAAGGTGATATGCTCCCTCTCTCCGCCGGGCAGGTAGCGTGCGGCGAAGGTCTCCGGGTTCTGGTCGTAGTCGTGTTCGTCCGGAACGTCGGTTATCACATGGATATATCCGGAGGTGTCGATTATCGGCCGGGTTCCGTCGAGTGCGCGGGTGAGCTTATAGAGGGTGCGGAGGAATTCGCGGTTCTGATTTTTACCGGTTTCGTTCAGCGGGCACCAGCCTACGATGGAAGGATGGTTGTAATCGCGCTCGACGGCTTCGATCCATTCGGGGATAAAGCCTTCATAAGCCGAGTCGGCGGAGATATCGAGTCCCCAGGAGGCGTGTTCGCCCCAGACAATATAACCGTGGCGGTCGCAGTGATAAAGGAATCGCGGCTCGAATATCTTCTGATGCAGGCGGGCGCCGTTGAAGCCCATATCCATGCACATGGTGATGTCTTTTTCAAGCGCGGCGTCGGTCGGGGCGGTGTAGATGCCGTCGGGATAGAAGCCCTGGTCGAGGATCAGCCGCTGGAAGACGGGCTTGTCGTTGAGGAAGAATTTGCCTTCTTTATAGACTATCTTCCGCATTCCGAAGTAGGATTTTACCCGGTCGTCGCCGAGCTTAAGGTTGAGATCATAAAGCCTCGGCTGTCCGACATCCCAGAGATGCAGACTCTCGAGGGCGATCTCGGCTATGCAGGTGTTCCCGTGAACCTTCGCTTCGGCGTATCCGACGATGTCGCCGCGATAGACGGCTTCAAGCTTCAGAGTCATTCCGTCGGCATTTTCGCAGTCGGCTTCGATATAAAGCTTCTTCGCCGCGATGTCGGGGGTGTAGCGGGTGGATTTGATATAGGAGGCGGGTACGGTCTCAAGCCATACCGTCTGCCAGATGCCGGTGGTGCGGGTATAGGAGCAGCCGGCGGAGTGATAGTCGTAGCTCTGCTTGCCGTAGGGCTGGCGGCCGGAGCGGAGGCGGTCCTCGGCGCAGATGGTGATGATGTTCTCCCCGGCATGAAGCTTGTCGGTGATGTCAAAAGAGAAGGCGACATAGCCGCCGATGTGCGTGCCGACCGATTTGCCGTTTACATAAACCTCGGTCTTCCAGTCGCAGGCGCCGATGTGGAAGATAATCCGCTTTGAGCCGCTGAGGTCTTCTTCCTTAATGTCTATCTTCTTTTTGTACCAGACGCAGGGGATGAAGTCCTTGTATCCGATGCCGGACAGCTCGGATTCGGGGCAGAAGGGGAGGGTGATGACGTCTTTCAGGTTGTCGGCTTCGATAAGACCTCTCTCACGGCCGGAGATGCCGAAATCAAACTCAAACTGCCATTCGCCGTTGAGGTTTTTCCAGTCGGGGCGCTCGAATTGCGGGCGCGGATATTCGGGCCTCGGTATACTCATGTTTTATCCTTTCCGGTCAGTGTAATGACCGATCGTAATCTTAATAGTTTCGGATCAGGTATATTTTACACTTTTATCCGCAATTTGTAAAGGTCAATTCGGAATATTTTACTATTTGTCAACAAGTCCGTTTTTCGGTAAGTCTGCCCGATGCGGGGCATATCGCCCGGACGCACTGCACTTTTTGCGCATTTTTTGATATTTTCCGTAAATTAACCAAATTTCTATCGACAAAACGCCCGGCTTGTGATATAATGATAATATATGAAAAAAATCGGCGAAAGGAAGTTCCGTATGGTACAGATAAAGGAAATCCGGCACGGCAGTTTCGGCCGCTGCATCGAGATCACAAACGGCGCCGTATACGTTGCCGTTACCGTTGACGTGGGACCGAGGATAATCAAATGCTGCGTTCCGGGCAGGCCGAATCTTATGTGGAACGACAACGCCCTCGAATTTTCCGAAGACGTCTCCTCAGCATTCGGCGAAGGAAAGCGGTGGTACATCTACGGCGGACACCGCATCTGGCTTTCCCCCGAGCAGATGCCGCTCTCCTATTATCCCGACAACGACCCGGTAAAATACTGCGTGAACCCGTCGGGCGCCGTCTTTACCCCTCAAAAGCAGGAGGTCACCGGCCTCTGCGAATCGATGGAGATCCGCATGGACGCGGAGAAGCCCTTCTTTGACGTTATTCACAAGATAGTCAACGGCTCCGAAGAAACAATCACCGGCGCAATCTGGTGCCTTACCGTTACCGACGCCGGCGGCACCGTCATCCTCCCCCTGTCAAAAGACGAAACGGGACTGCTGTCCAACCGCATGGTAGCCCTCTGGCCTTACACCCGCCTTACCGACCGCCGCGCATTTTTCGGCGACGATTATATCACCCTTACGCAGGACAGATCGGTAAAAGAGAAATTCAAGCTGGGCTCGAACAACACCGAAGGCTGGTTTGCATACATAAATCACGGTCAGATGCTGATAAAAACCTTCGAGCCGGAATATGAAGACGGCCGCTATCCCGACTGGGGCTGCGACTGCGAGATATTCACAAACGAGCATTTCCTCGAAGCGGAAACCCTCTCCCCGCTCTACGACATGGAGCCGGGACAGTCGATAACCCATACGGAGCGCTGGAC
>JAAZGC010000062.1 GCA_012511425.1 Clostridiales bacterium
GCCGCATGAACAATTATATACGATATCGCGCGAAATGTCAATGTTTTTCATGTTTGCCTCTGAATATTCTTACCCTAAAGAATTATTTTGTAATGCTTTTTGAAATGAAATATTGCTCTTGATAAAAGAAAGCGTGTTTTCCGGCATCGCTCCTGTTGTTAACATTTTGTAAATTTTGCAAAATGCATTTACATTTAACTATATTAAGCGTATAATTTTGTTAACCGCATTGGCAATAATTATTAATTTTAAGGAGGTAAACCAATGTTTAAACCACGTGCTGTATTTTTCATCGCAGCGGTGCTGATTGCGCTTTGTCTTACACAGGCGGTTCCTGCATTTGCTGCCGACATTCCTTTTGCCGAGTTCATCCCCGCATCAAGCTGCAAAATTGACGGGTCAGCCGTCGCGCTTGCCGCTGCGGAAGGCTCTATAAACGAAAAGGTAATTTCCGCCGTTGAAAAAGTCGACAATGCAGACGGCGACGGATTCATCCTTACGCTCGACATTCCGGCCGAGGGGGATTACACAATCTGGGGACGCGTTTATTATCCGTCGCTTTCAAACAACTCAATGCACTATTCGGTTGACGGCGGCGAAGGACAGGTCTGGGATTTCCCGGACGAAGACGACGGCGCTCCCTGCTACAACAAATGGAGCTACATGTATCTGACTTTCCGCGAGAGCGGCGACTTCTCCGACACCGAACTTTACGGTGACTGGACAATCGAAAACAGTCAATGGAGACACTCGCCGAATACCCTGCACTTCACGGCGGGAAAGCATGAGATCCGGTTCACCCCGCGCGAGGACGGATGCTTCCTTGACGAGTTCGTCGTGACAACCCTTTCGGTTTTGGAGTATGACCCGGCTTATTTTGAAGGCAACGACACCGTGCTTGTCCCCTGTAAATTCTGCGGACCGAAATACCCTCACTATTGTCAGGATATCTACGCGCTGACCGGCGAGACTGCGCAGAATTATTTCTTCAGCACTCTTTATAAGGTCGAAGAAGAGGCGCCGCCGCCTGTCGAAGCCGCGCCCGAAGAAGCGCCGACGGCTGCCAAAGCAGCGCCTGTTGCTGCAGCGCCTCCCCCTGCGCCCGCCGCTGCCGCTCAGACGGGTGATATTTCGACTGTCGGCTTAATTATAGCCGCCGGAGTCGCAGTTGTCTTCCTGCGCAAAAAGAAATAGGCTTTACTGTTTTTGGCATCAAAAGCGCCGTTCCGTTCGGGGCGGCGCTTTCCTGTTATCCAATGCGCTGAAATTTTGTAAATTTTGTGTAACAACGAATCGGGCATCTTGATTTGCACCCGTTGTTTGTGGTATAATATTATTCGCCGCTTGCAAGCGGGCTTTTTAAGCTATGCAGCCGTATGCTGCATACTCCGCGAGGCAGCGAGTCTAAAGAAAAGAGAGGTGCTTTTCGTGTACGCAGTAATAGTTACAGGCGGAAAGCAGTACAAAGTCGCCGAGGGCGATATCATTTTCGTCGAAAAACTCGACGTTGAAGTCGAATCCGAGATAACCTTTGACGAGGTTCTTTTGGTCGGAGACGGCGAAACAATCAAAGTCGGCGCGCCGACAGTCGACGGAGCCGTTGTAAAAGGCAAGGTCCTGAAGAACGGCAAGGGCAAGAAGATTCATGTCATGACCTACAAGCCGAAGAAAAATCAGAAGAGAAAGCTCGGTCATCGCCAGCCGTTCACCAAGATTCAGATCGAATCCGTCGCAGGCTGATTTAAGATGACAAAGATCACATTCTTTCGGCGCGGGAAAGCGTATTACGGCTTCCATGAATCCGGGCATACCGGCTGGGGCGAGAGCGGAGACGATGTGCTCTGCGCGGCGCTCTCCGCAATGACGATGCTGATCATCAACACGATCGAGGTGTCCTACGGCTGCGACGTCGAATATATCATCGACGAAAAGACCACCGACATCACGGTCAGGGTTCCCGGGGCTTATTCACACCCCGACGAGAGCAAGCGATACGCCGTATCCGGGCTGATTCAGGGATATTTCCTGCAGCTCAATGATATGCTCGAAGATTATTACGATTATCTGGATGTAGACGAGGTAATCGAACCGGGCGAGGATGACTGATCCCCCCGTGTTCCGACCCGTCATTAAAATTTATGCAGAGGTTTGAAATGCTGAGACTAAGCTTACAGTTCTTTGCCCACAAAAAGGGCGTCGGCTCGACCAAGAACGGCCGCGACAGCCAATCCAAGCGCCTCGGCGTTAAGATCGCCGACGGTCAGCCGATCACCGCCGGCAATATAATCATCCGCCAGCGCGGCACCCATATCCATCCCGGCAACAACGTCGGAATGGGCGTTGACCATACCCTGTTCGCCAAAATCGACGGGCTGGTCAAATTTGAGTACGTCACCCGTACCCGCCGCCGCGTAAGCGTTTACGCCGCCGAAGCGAAGGCCGAATAAGATTGATTAAAAGAATGCCCTCCGGATTTTCCGGAGGGTTTTTCGTGTTTTTGCGGTTATTGCCGCTCGGCGAGATACAGCGATACCCGGTTCTGGATATTTGCAGCGGTTTGACTTGCAGAGTTTCTGCCGTCATAGAAATATCCTACTTCCTCTTCGACTATCGCTTTTATTTCCGGTGGGGTCTTGGTGACGCTCTTTATGCCGCCGATGAATTCTTCGAGATGCCGCGTCATTTCTTCGTCCATGAAAAGCTCGGCGGCGCCCCGCCTTTTCTGCTCCGCTATCGTTGCTTCGTCGAGGAATTCGGCGGGAACTTCGAGAAACTCAACGCTGCCGGGCATGAAGAAATAATGAGTTGACTTTGCCGCTTCAGCCCATTTCAGGAAGGAAGAACGGCAGGACGGCAGATTTCTCAATCCCCGGTCGAAATTCACCTCGAAATCGTTTTCGAGCATGAATCTGACGAACTCCCACGCGCCCTCTTTTTGCTCGCTTGATGCCGATACCGCTGCATACAGCGACGGGACAAGCTCTGAAATCCCCTTTCCGCCGGCAGGAAATCCGACAATTTCGATTTGATTGTCAAGCCCGAACCGAACCCGCTCTTTCATATAATCGGAGATACAGGTGAAATTCGCAGCCGAAAACAGCAGGCTGTCGCCGACATACGGTTCGGTCAGGTTGTCTCCGGCAGTTGAATATATGTCATCCGGCAGACCGTACAGATAATTCAGAACTTCTTCAAATCCGCCCGACGCAAAGTCGCAGGCTTTGCTTTCATAATCGATAAACTCGTCAAGCCCGCGGAGGATATACGACATGAAGAAGTGATCCCTTGTGAGTCCTTGTATTATTTCGCGGTCGGATGTATTCAGCAGCCCGACGAATCCGGAAAGCGTCCATTCGCCCGCCGGAGCGTTTGCCGACTTGCAGGTCAGGGTATTTACCTGAAATCCGGGGATAAGCACAAACAGCTCTCCGTCAAGCTCATACGGCGCTCTTACGCAGTCAAACAGCGAGTCAAAGGAAAAACCATCTCCCTCAAAGGAATAAAGGTCGGCGAAAGCACCCTTTTCGGCGTATTTCAGATAGTCGATGTCGTTCGTAAGTATCAGCACATCGCCTAATTTCCCGCCCAAAAGGTCGGCGTCGTAATCCGAAAGCAGCTTAGCGTAGCTGTCCGGATCTTCGCCGGTTTTGTTTTCGGATGCATATTCACGCAGAACGGCATGGTATTTTTCCGATTTTTCGTTGAACGCTTCCGCTATCATCGGTATATATCTTGACCCGGTGTCCATATAGGATATGACAATTTCCGTTCTGTCTCCGGGAGCGGAGTTGACCGGCGATTCCGTTGTCTCCGCCGGTTTTTCGGAGCAGGAGAGCAATATGGCAGACAAAAGGAAAAACAGAAGACCGATGCAGACCGCTCTTTTGAGCTTCATGACATTCACCTCTTTCGTTCGAATCAGCAGCGTCAACTTTTTTTATAAAAATATAATTGATGCTTTTTATAAAGCCGCGCCCGGCAGCCGGAAGCTTTCAAGCACGACCAGCTCTTTCTTCGGGGTCAGCCATACCTCTCCCGCGGCTGACGGGATATACCAGCTTTCCCCTGCTTTGCACGGCTCGCCGTTTATCGCGCCTTCGCCGCTGATTATCAACAGATGGGAAAACTCCCCGCCGGCTTTTATCGCGAGCGGTTCCGTTAAAGTGTGTTTTACCGCCGTGAATTCATTGCAGGAGGCGAGGACCGCCGATGTTTCCTTCTGTTCTTCCGGCAGCTCATACGGGACGGAGAAACGCAGCGATTCAAGTTCCTTTTCCGAAAAGTTTCTCATTACCGAAAAGGCTTTGTCGGTATGCAGCTCGCGGGGACGACCGTCGATTCCGGGGCGGTCGTAGTCGTAAACGCGGTAGGTGATATTTGAGTTTTCCTGGATTTCGGCGATGAGGATATTATCACCGATGGCGTGCGTAAGCCCGGTCGGGATGAAATAGCACTCTCCCGGCTTTACCGGCTGACGATGAAGACAGCTTTCAAGCTCGCCCCGCCCCAGCGCCTCGCGAAGCTGCTGCTCCGAATAATCGCCGTTCTGGCCGTATATCAGCCAGGAATCGGCGGCGCAGTCGACTATATACCAGAATTCGGTTTTCGCGGGATGCACCTGTATCGAAAGCTTGTCTCCGGCGTCGATGTATTTTATCAGCAGCGGGAAATCTTCTTTTTCAGCCGACGGATCGGCTTCGCTCAGCGGCACGCCGGTGAGTCTCCCCTGCGCGAGGGTGTTTTCCCCGTCGTCACGGACGGTAAGCGCCCAGCCCTCCGCCTGATGCGGGAGACCCGAGTCAAGGCCGAAAATGGTTTTCATGCGGCTGCCGCCCCAGACCGCTTCTTTATAAACGTAATTCAAACGCACGGGATAGCCGATCGCCATAATAATACCTGCCTTTTAAAATCTGCATTTTTAAATACGATAATATTATAAGCTTTTATTGTGTCGCAAATATTTACCGTTTGTTTCTTCCGTGTGATTTAATGCCGCCGGGCAAAAATTAATATAATCCGCTTGAAAAAAGAAGAAGAAAAGTATATAATATTAATGATAAAATTAAAATGGAGAATATCGCCTCTCGCCGCGGCCTTGCCGGCCGGCGTGTCAGGAAGATGGCGATCGGGAGGAAAACCTCAGATGCAGACTAATCGAACAAACAAGCGAGGGGGAGCAGACGCGCAGGTGAGCCGTTATTGCTCAGCCGTCCGCAGGCTGTTTGACGAAAAGATATACGCGGGGCTCAACGACAGGCAGAAAGAGGCGGTTTACTGCGTAAACGGCCCGCTGCTCGTTCTTGCCGGCGCCGGTTCGGGGAAAACCACCGTGCTTGTAAACCGGATAAGCCATATAATCCGCTTCGGCGACCTTTATAATGCTTCGGAAAACACAGCGGTCGACGGCGAAACCGAAGAACGGCTCTGCGCCGCCGCCGATTCGGACATTTCCGCCGAAGACGCGGCCGGGCTGCTAGCCGAATACGCCGCCGCACCCTGCCCGCCGTGGGCTATGCTTGCGATAACCTTCACAAACAAAGCGGCGAACGAAATGAAATCCCGACTTGAGCGCACCCTTTCGGAAAAAGCGGAGGAGATATGGGCGGGGACTTTCCATTCGATCGGCGTCCGGATACTCCGCCGCTACGGCGATCGGATAGGATATAACCGCGGATTTTCGATCTACGACACCGACGATTCCAAAAGGCTTATAACCGCCTGCACAAAAGACCTCAACATCGACGAAAAGAACTTCCCGGCAAAAAGCGTAATGACCGAGATAAGCCGCGCAAAAGACCGGCTGATGACTCCGGAAGCTTACGAAGAAGAAGCCGGCAAGGATTATAAGAAATTGCAGATATCCCGCATATATGCCGAATATCAGCGGAGGATGAGGGAGTCCAACGTCGTCGATTTCGATGATATAATCATGCAGACGGTCGTGCTGCTGCGGCGCGACGAAGATGCGCGGAGCTATTATCAGCGCCGCTTCAAATATGTCTCCGTCGACGAATATCAGGACACCAACCGCGCCCAGTTCGAGATGATCCGGCTGCTCTCCGATTTCCATAAAAACATCATGGTGGTCGGCGACGACGACCAGTCAATTTATAAATTCCGCGGCGCGACGATTGAAAACATACTGAATTTCGACCGGGAATTCAAAGACGCCCGCGTAGTAAAGCTGGAGCAGAACTACCGCTCGACACAGAACATCCTCGACGCCGCCAACGCCGTCATCTGCAACAACGAAAACCGCAAGGGCAAGGAGCTTTGGACGGAAAACAGCGAAGGGGACAAGATCCGCGTCAAGAAAGTCGACAGCCAGGGAGAGGAAGGCAGATTCATAACCCTGCGCATCGAGGAGCTGATGAATAAAACGCCGGGGCGGAAATATTCCGATTTCGCGGTGCTTTACAGGATGAACGCCCAGTCAAACAGCATCGAGCAGGCGCTCGGGCGCTCCGGCATACCTTACAGAGTGTTGGGCGGTCTGCGCTTCTATGAGCGCAAGGAGATAAAGGATATCCTGGCGTATCTCTGCGTCATCGCCAACCCGGCGGACAATCTGCGCCTCAAGCGGATTATAAACGAGCCCAAGCGCAAGATAGGCGACGCGACGGTCGCGGCGGTCGAATCGATCGCCAGAGCCGACGGGCTGAGTATGTTCGACGTGATTTCAAATGCCGACTCATATACCGCGATTCAGAAATCGGCGCCGAAGCTTGCGGAATTCGCCGCGCTCATCGAGGAGCTCCGCGAAAAGAGCCGCACAGAGCCGCTTTCGAAGCTGGTCGAGCTTGTCATAGATATGTCCGGCTACCGCGATATGCTGATGAATTCGGGAATGGACGCCCTCGACCGGCTCCAGAACATCCAGGAGCTTATCACGAACGCCCTCGAATTCGAGTCGACGCATGACCCGGAAAATTCGGGGCTTGAAACCTTCCTTGAAGAAATTTCGCTCGTTACCGATATAGACAACTACGACTCCGAAGCCGACGCCGTAACCCTGATGACGGTTCACTCCGCCAAAGGGCTTGAATTTCCGGTGGTCTTCCTGCCCGGAATGGAGGAGGGAATTTTCCCAGGAATGCAGTCGGCGATGTATCCGGAGGAGCTGGAGGAGGAGCGGCGGCTCGCCTATGTCGCGATAACAAGGGCAAAAGAGCGTCTTTTCATGATCCACGCCCGGGAAAGGATGCTGTTCGGCCGCTCGCAGTATAATCCGGTCTCCCGTTTTGTCGGAGAGATGCCGGATGATGTGGTCGAATCGGAGGCGGAAAAGCCGCCGCGTGTTTCGGCCGCTGCCGCCGCACGGCGCAAAAAGATGAGCCACGAAATGACGGCAACGCCGGAGCTTGTAAAAACCCGGCAGGAAGGCAACGCCGATTTCGACAGCTTCGCGGTCGGAGATAGGGTGAAGCATCCGACATTCGGCCTCGGCACCGTTCTTTCCGCCCGCGAGATGGGGCGCGATGCGCTTTACGAGATCGCTTTCGACGATGCCGGAACGAAGAAGCTGATGGCGACTTACGCCCGCTTAAAGAGTGCCGACGGGGAAGACGAGAAATAAAAAAACGCCGGCCATAGGCCGGCAAGTCCCTCATTGCGAGACAGTTGAATCGGTTTTTTTGCGCCCGAAGCCTTCGAATCCGAACTGCGAGATTATTATGCTTGCGAAGATCAAAAGGCAGCCGATTACCTCCCTTTTGTCCATCCGCTCGCCGAGGATGACTGCGCCCGCTGCGGCGGAAAAGACCGATTCAAGGCTCATTACCATAGATGCGACTGTCGGGTCGCTGTGCTGCTGACCGATTATCTGCAGGGTATATGCGACGGCTCCAGAAAGAATGCCGGCATACGCTATCGCTCCCGCTGCCATTCCGAGCATTTTCGCCGTGGGGCGCTCGAAAATCAGCATCGGCACCGACGACATGACAGCAACCGTCCAGAATTGCAGGCAGGAGAGCATTATTCCGTTTATCCTGCCGGCGAAACGCCCGACTATCACTATATGCAGCGCAAATATCGCGGCGCAGGTGAGCAGCATCGAATCGGAGGGAACGAGCGCAAAGCTTTCTCCCGCTTTTACGCAAAGCAGATAAAGCCCCGCCACGGCTATCGCAAGTGAAACAATGATTCCCTTCCCCGTCTTCTGACGGAAAAGCAGAAGATTGAAGATCGGAACCATAAGGATATATATCGACGAGAGGAAAGCTGACTTCCCGGCGGTGCTGCCCGCAAGGCCCGACTGCTGAAAATTCATCGCCGCGAAAAGCAAAAGCCCGCAGATAAGTCCGCTGAGCAGCACCGTCGCCGGCGACTTGTCGGCTGCGAACGCGCGTCTTGAAACCGAAAGTCCCTCGGTGCGCTCGTTTTGTATCCTGAGGTTGACAAATATCGCAAGCGGTGTAAGACAGACGGCACTCAGAAGCGAACGCATGCAGTTGAAGGTAAACGGACCGACGCAGTCGGCGCCCTGTTTCTGCGCGATAAAAGTGGTTCCCCAGAGAAAAGCGCAGAAGGTAAGCAAAAGCGCGCTCTGAACCCGGCGGGAAGCTGCCTTTTCCAAATGAAATCACTCCCTGAATAGTTTATTTAATGAATAAATTATTTTAGTTATCTAACAGTATTATATCATATTTTTATTGCTTTGTCCACAAACACATGGTGAATTTTCTATGCGGAAGATAAAGCCGCTCGGCGGAGATTATATTGTAATCGCCGTCACAGCTCTGGCGGCGGTGCTGTCGCTTCTGCTGACTTTCCCGCGCGGAAGCGGGAGCGAAGTGACGGTAAATTCTCCCGGCGGCGTTTCTGTCTACAATCTTTTTGCAGATGCGGAATTTGAAGTTGAGGGAACGGACGGGATTGTTATGACCGTCGTCATAAAAGACGGCTCGGTCTTCGCCGCCGAAAGCGGCTGCCCCGACCGGCTCTGCGTAAAGACGGGAAAGATAAGCCGCCCCGGCGAGACGATTATCTGCCTTCCGGCGCATATCATAATAACCGTCGGCGGGGAAAATGAGGGGGGAGAGCATGACTTCGTCGCGGGTTAACGGAATGTCCTCCACGGCAAAGCTCAGCCGGACGGCGATGCTTTTAGGCGCGGCGCTGATGCTGTCGTATCTTGAATCATTCATTCCGCTGCCGCTGCCGATCCCCGGATTCAAATTGGGACTGGCGAATATCGCGCTCATCATCTGCTTTGAGCAGATATCGCCTTTATCCGCCCTCTTTCTGCAGATATTGAGGATAAGCATTTCCACGCTTTTGTTCGGCTCGCCGGCATCGCTCTGGTTTTCGCTTGCGGGCGGGGCGGCTTCATATATCGTTGTCGCGCTTTTCTATGCTTCTTTGAGAAAATACGTCTCCGAACTCGGCATATCGGTCGCAAGCGCGGCTGCGCATAACATGGGTCAGCTCGCTGCGGCGGCGATAATCTTTTCGAGCGCAGCGGTATTTAATTATCTGCCATGGCTGCTTTTTGCGTCGATTATCTTCGGCTCGATTACCGGAACTATCTGCCGTTTGGTCAACAAAGCCGTTTGTGAGGCGGAAAATCGGAGGAAGACCGGGATTGAGAAGATTTAGATTATCGGTTTCGGCGTTTTTGCTTGCCTTGGTGATTTTTTCGCTTTCCGGCTGCTCCGGAATCTCCGACGGCCTTTTAAAGCGCAACATCTTTGCGATGAACACCGTGATAGACATAAATTCGGACGGTTTAACCGAAGCCGACCATGACTACGCGGCGGCGCTGATACGCTCTCTGGAGCTGATATTCGACTTTAAAAACCCTGACAGCGAGCAGTATCGATGGAACGAATCGACGGGCGGAGGGAAAGTTTCCCCCGAATTTTACTCGGTGGTAAAGACCGGTGCCGAGATATACGACCTTTCCGGCGGCGTCAGCTTCGGTGGAGTCAGCTCCTTTGGAGCCTGCGATATAACGATCGGTGCGCTTGTCGAGCTGTGGGATATACCGAACAGGAGCGAGTTTGTGCCGGATGAATCGGAGATAAAAGCGGCGCTTGCTTTGAGCGGATTTGAATATCTTAAAATTTACGAATCCGGCGGGGAATTTTTCGTTGAAAAAACACTTCCCGGACTCCGGCTCTCCCTCGGCGGCATCGCGAAGGGTTGGGCGCTGGAGCAGACGGTGGAGTTTCTGAAATCCCGCGGCGGGAAGCATATTATAGTCAGTTTCGGCGGCAATGTCGGCGTTGCGGGAGGCAAAAGCGACGGCTCTCCCTGGAAGATAGGAATTCGCTCCCCCCGCCCGGAAAGCGGAAATGAAACTGTCGGATGCTTTGAGATTACCGACGGTTACATAGCGGTTTCCGGCGACTACGAGCGATATTTTGAGCGGGACGGCGTCCGTTATTGCCACATTTTCGACCCGCAGACCGGGTATCCCGTCACCGGCACTCAAAGCGCCGTCGTTTTGACGGAATCGGGAGCTGTAGGAGATGCGCTTTCTACCGCACTTTTTGTGATGAACTGCCGGGGAGAGACCCCCGACATGATTTTAAGCAGAGAGCCGGGAATTTTCAGGACCGCTTACATAATCGACGAAAGCGGACAGCGTCTTTTCGGAGACGAAAAGCATTTCACAAAATACTAAAAGGA